>JAEMPJ010000020.1 GCA_022759365.1 Thermogladius sp.
AATCGGTTTTAAATCGGTTGATTAAACTAGGCTGTACCCTTCTCCCATATGAAGTCTACTACCTCCTCGTGGCTTGGGGCCTCATGCGAGCCGAGCCTCGTGATCTTCAAAGCTGCCACGGCATTCGCGTAGGATAAGGCTTTCCGGGGGCTGTAGCCTCTCAGGAGGCCGGCTATGAAGCCGGCAGCGAACGCGTCTCCCGCCCCAGTCGTGTCAACCACCTCACCCACATTGTACGCCGGCAACTCCTCCTCGAAGCCCTTGCTCTTCAAGTAAGCCCCTTTCTCACCTCTCTTCACAACAGCCATCTCAGCGCCTGCTTCGAGAACCTTCTGAGCGGCCTGCTTGTAATCGCTCAGCCCAGTCATGTTACGGTACTCCTGCTCGTTGGCCAGCACCACGTTAACCCTCCCCACGATCTTCTCTAGTTCGGCCCAAGGCCTCCTCGACAGTAACCTACCTGGATCCCAGGATGTTGAAACCTTGTGTTTCTCAGCTAACTCTAGAACCCTGAGCGTGGTCTCGGGGTTCAAGCTGGCTATGTGAACCCATTTACTCCGGGATATAACGTACTCGCTTACCTCCGCGGGGGATAGCTCTTCAGCTACACCTTTATAGCCGTACATGACTATCTCGCCGCGCGAGTTTATTACAACTATCGTCACACCTGTGGGAGACAAACCTATTCTAAGCCCACTGATGTCCACGCCTTCCCGGAGGAGCTCGTCTACTATCAGCCTCCCGAAATTGTCGAAGCCGATCTTCGCTATTATAGAGGTCTTCAACCCAAGCCTCTTCCCAGCTATAGACACGTTGACAGCCGAGCCCCCAGCGCCCCACG
Source organism: Thermogladius sp. (assembly GCA_022759365.1). Lineage (GTDB taxonomy): Archaea > Thermoproteota > Thermoprotei_A > Sulfolobales > Desulfurococcaceae > Thermogladius. The sequence continues at coordinate 842 of JAEMPJ010000020.1, forward strand.
TCTGTTTTTCCACGTCCGACTCCTGGTCTGGTTGGGGGAAGTCTTTTACGACAAGCCTTATATCGACGAGGGCGTGACCCACAGCGACTAGGTCGAAGCTCTTCTCACCGGCCAACCTACTTCACCAGCTGGTAAGCCTCCTCCGCCGTCTTACCCTCGTGGACGATAGCGGAGATCGCCTTAACAGCCTTCTCAGGATTAGGGTGCCTGAACACGTTCCTCCCAACCACCACACCGCTCCCCCCAGCCCTCATGACGTTCTCCACGTCCCGCAGGAACTCCAGGAAGTTCTCTCTCGGAGGGCCCCCGCTCATTAGAACCGGGATGCCTGAAGCAACCTTAACGACCTCTCTAAACGACTCCTCGCTACCAGTGTAGTATGTCTTGATGAGGTCTGCCCCGCTTTCAACCGCGGCTCTCACACCGTACCTCACGACCTCGACGTCGTAGATGTTCTTTATGCTGGGGCCTCTTGGGTAGGCTAGCTGGAGGCATGGAATCCCGTATAAGTCTGCTTTCCCCTTTATGCTAAACCATTTCTCCAGCATTTGATCCTCGAACTGGCTCCCCCAGTAGACTGTTGCGGCCACAGCGTCGGCCCCGAGGCTCACAGCCTCCTCGAACAAGCCGAAGGTGCTCTGCCGCAACCTCTCGTCAGGCGGCCTTAGATTCGTCTTACTGGTCAGCTTAACAATCAAGCTTGTCCTACCAGCCCAGGCATCTCTGGTCTGATAAGCCATAGCGGGAAGCATCATTATCGCGTCCACACCGCCCTCCACAACTCTGGAGATGATCTTACGGGGATCCAGGAACTCACGCGGGAAATCGGATGGCCCGTGCTCCACCCCGTGGTCGAACGCGAATACCACGGCCCTACCCTGCTTCAGTATTCTCGAGAGCCTTATCTTTTTCCCAACAGCAGAGTACGTGATCTCACCTAAATCAAGCTATACTTTGGAAAAGGGAGATAAGTATTGCCTAAAAAGACTTACAAACAGTTTAAGCCTCCTAAACGTTTGTTGAATACCTATAGAAATCGAGGATCCCTGGGAGAGCAAACTAGTTGAGGGGACGCTTATAGAAGAGTGAAAAATAAGATGAACAGCGTAGCAACGCCTGCTATGAGTAGATTATCGTCGATATAGGGCGGGAACTCAAAATGTTCTGCAATCGAGGCTAGAACACCCACAACTATACCCTGAACACCCATGTAAATATAACCGATAAGAGTCGTGACAGCCAGCATGCCTATATTGCCGACCCATGATTTTGTCCTCACACCGTACAGCGCGTTCCTTATAATCCCTGTCACGGCGTCACCGAAGGATATGAATAAGCCCGGCACAACTGCGTAGAAAGGGTTGGATGTGGCAAGCCACACCACTAACAGGGAGACCCCCCAGGCTAGGCAGAAATTCACCTCGTAAATGTTCTCGCTTGTCTGGAACCAGTCGAGCAATTGTTTTCTCCTATGGTTCAGATACAGAGTTGCCGCCAGTATTAGAGCGAAGACGAACGGGATTAAAGGAGAGGTGAAAATATACGGGGTTAGGATAGCTGTCACACCCCCCGCTAACATGTGGATTATCTTCCTATTGTAGTAAACAGCTACATTCCTCTTAACGCCTCTCTTCACGAGGTATCTGTAGAAAACTCTAGTTAAGCCCAGGCTCCCTATCACATTCGCTAAGAGTAGAGCCGCGTAGGCTAGTTCATTAACCGGGTTTTTAGGGGTTAGCTCGCTCAGCAAATCCGGGTTCATCGGGGACACCGGCTTTAAGCATGTTGCTATAGGTTGGTTCTACTACGCCGCGGCTTATATTTTTTGCTAGGTCAGGCAGTAATGGGAATACCGTTTATTAGTTTCCAGCCACTTTAAGACAGTCAGGTGGGAGCGTGTTTAGACAGGCTCTCCTAGTATTCCTACTTGCCATGGCTTTAACTCTACCTTTATTCCAAGGCGAAACCTTCAATTACACATATGTGAAAACTATTGTTATACATGCTCCCGCTGTTTCCTCCAGCGGTGGAGGCGTGTTAACCAACATCACCCTCACGATCGCGTACCCTGGGATAGGGCGAGTATACTTCTCAGCCCTCCCTCTCACAGAGCTCGACACGCAGGCAGCCGCGAGGGTTGCCGCGTGGGTTGCCGCTAGCTTAAGTGGCGTGAACTTCTACGACTACGACTACTTCGTGTCAATGGAGGCCAGCGCCCCTGTTGTCGGGGGGCCTAGCGCGAGCGGGTTGATGACCGTGGGGTTCCTGAGCCTGTTCTTCAACACTAGCCTGAAGGCCTATGCCACGATGACCGGGATGATCAACCCGGATGGGTCTATAGGCCCTGTCGGGGGTATTAAGGAGAAGCTGGACGCGGCTAGGAGCATGGGCTTCACGCTGTTCCTAATACCCTACGGCCAGAGGTACTACACGTACCCAATTGTCAACGAGACTGTGACACCGTTCGGTATTATAAGACGCGTAACATACGCCACAGTCGACTTGGTAGAGTACGGTAGGAAAATAGGGGTTGACGTAATCGAGGTGAAGACAGCCAGAGAGGCATTCCAGTACTTGACGGGCTACTCTATAGCCTGCCCTCCACCCAGCAGGATTATCCTCCCCGAGGGCGTTGTCGATCTGGTGGACAATATCACGCTCAAAATATTGAATGAGACAAATAGGAGTATTGATGAAGCACAGAGGAGCCTCCAGTACATCTCGGGGAATACTCTCTACTATAATTACGTCACGCAAGTCTTATCTGATGCGAGGGCTTACTCCAATAATGCCACCCACTACCTTGGGCTGGGGCTAGATATAATAGCTAACTCGTATGCCTTCAGATCGCTCGTATACTCCACCTACTCCCTCTGGTTGACGAGAGTACTTTCGGGTAGAACTAGCTTGGATGATGTTGCGAGAGAGGTGAATAACACGGTCAACTCAGCTGGCAATCTCTTCGCAGGGGTCGACCCGTTTAAGCAATCGTATTTCAGCCTTGAAGCCTACATCGATAATCTGGCCTCGTACTACGACTCGCTAATACTGTTTTACACAGCCCTCAACTCAACGAGCCTTACAAGCCAGCTTAGCACTCTAGCATACTCGTATGTTGAAGCGAGGTTCCTGCCCGACTGGATGGAGCTGGTATCGATAGTTTCAGGCGGCCCGCCGGTCAACGAAAGCGTCGTCGGAAAACAGGCTTTAACCTTGTACAGCCTGGCCTCGACTACTGTACCATACGCTGAGACGCTGGCCAGCGAGACTGGTTCAAGCGTCGAAAGCCTGACGCTTGCTGGAGACTACTATTCGGCTGCCCAACAAGCCCTGAACCTCAACGACACCCTAGCCCTAATAGGTTTAAGCATATATGCCTCAGCCTACTCGAGCCTAGCATTACACCAAATGTTCTCGCAGGGCCAAGCTATTACTCCGGATCTAGTTGAGACGATTGGAGGAGAGGCTTACTGCCTCCTCTCAAGAACCAACTTTTCCTCCATAATGGCGCAGATATACTACGAGTACGGTCTCGAAGCCTTAAACGCCTCATCGCTGGACGAGGCCCTAGCCGCATTCTCCATGTCCATACTGTACTCCCAGGCCGTCCAGCAAACAGGTGTATCCATCCCAAGCGAGATAACCCCCTTCACCCAGACACCTCCACCAACCACCCTGACATCCACTGCCACTACATCGACCCCTCAACCTAGCCCGGAGACCTCCACCTCAACGACACCTGGAAAACCCGTTGCGACAGCGCTGATAATTAGCTTGATCGCGTTAATATCCCTCGTCATAGGCATTTTACTCTTGTTAAGGGGCTCGAGGTCTACTAGATGAGCAAACCCTCACATGTAGATCTGGCTAACTCAAAATATCTCTTTAGGGCAAGCATCCTGTTCACCATAGGATTACCAGTGTGGGTTGCTGGCGTCTTACTCTCTTTGACGTCCGCCATACCAATACTACTCTATGCTCTGAGGCTTCTCCCGGGCATAAGCTCGCTGAAATATGCTCCAGGGCTACTATTGTTGGAAGCAGGCTCCGCGATACAGCTAGGGGGACTCATCTACTTGTGGAGGTATATGACAGCGGCCTCCAGCACGGACATCATCTTGAGATCCCTTAGAAATATAGTTGGCGTAGGGTTCGCTGGCGGCCTTCTCACATCAATACTCGTGGTTTCTCTACCCATAGCTATAATACTCTTCAGCGTGGGCTATATCGGGCTGGGGGCTTTCCTCCTTAGGGAATACAAGACCACTAAAAGACCCGAGCTCTATGGTGCCTCGATAATATTCCCCCTGAGTGTCGCGACTCTGTTTACCCTGAGTATCGTGGGCTGGATACTACTGCTATCGATCCCGGCGGCGGAGAGCACGCGTGAAGAAACACCTTAAACAAGTTTAAACCCCTTAAATCACATCACTCAAGCCTGGTGATAGAATGATCTTCTACGGACCCTGGTGGTTTAACCCTGTCGCAATGGCGTCTATAATTATAGCTTACATCATAGGCATGGTCGTCATGATCCTCGGGGCCTACTTGATAGCCCCCAGAGTAGCGAGGAGGATAAGTGGCAGGGTGTCGCTGAGGTTATCGATGATCATACTCGGCGCGGTGATACTGGTGGGAGGGCTCGCAGCACTCCTACTCCTCGCGGGTTTAACCCTAGCCGCGCTCGGGGTTGAGGGGGACGCGCTGACAGGCTTGTTCGTTGTGCTCAGCGTCCTACTCCTCGTCCTGATACTGAACGGTATAACATACCTCATCTCGCCGTGGATGATAAACCTCATGTACAGAGCTCGCAGAGACGAGGATCTACAGAGGATCGTCGACGAGGTCGCCTACCAAGCTGGGTTTAAAAAGCCCCCTAGAGCCGTTGTCGTCGAGGGGCCCCCGAACGCGTTCGCCTACGGCAACTTCCTAGCTGGTAGATGGGTTGCTGTTTCAAGCGAGATGATCAGGATCACGAGCGAAAACGAGTTGAAGGCTGTGATCGGGCACGAGCTAGGCCACCACAAGCACGGGGACAACGCGATCATGCTGTTCATGGGCCTGATACCAAGCACCCTCTACTACTTCGGGCTAATGCTCATACAAGCCAGCTTCTACTACTCTGGCATGTCTTCCAGGAGGGACAGGAGTAGCGGGGGGATAGTCTTCCTGGCGGCTGGTGTAGTCGCGATCGTACTGAGCTTCCTGCTACAAATACTCGTACTAGCGTTCAGCAGGTTGAGGGAGTACTACGCGGACGCCCACGGGGCTAAAGTAGCTGGGGCTAGGAATATGCAGAGAGCCCTAGCCAAACTACACGTCTACTACAACTTCAACAGGTATGCGAAAAGCGCTTTAAGCGACAGCAAGCTGAAGGCGTTGTTCATATACGCTTTCACCGAGGCTTTCGCAAACCCCTACTACCCAGCATACCTCCCGAGGCCGCCGGCCGATATAAGGGACATAGATATCGACGATGTTATCGAGGAGTTGAGGAGAACCAGTACAAGTAGCCCAGAAGAATTCTTCAGCACTCACCCGCCTATCCCGAAGAGGATTAGGTTCCTAGATGAGATCGAGGCTAAGCCCATTAAAGCCTAGAGGTCAGTGTGAGCTTAGGGTCTTCATCTCTTTTTAGACTCCGAAGCTGCCCACTTCATCATTCGTTGAAAAACATGGTTTACCAGGATATTAACCCTCCTCTTCCTCCCTCCTCGGCCCTATAATACACTCCAACCTGGTGAGCTCTTCAGCTATCTTTTTAACAGCCTCTTCTACCTCTCTCTCCTCCTTCGCACCCGTTATCACCATTTTACCACTGCTGAAGATGAGTAGAACGACGCGTGGATCTCTCATCCTGTGTATTAAGCCCGGGAACTGCTCGGGCTCGTACATGCTGTCTTCAAGCATGTAGGCTGCTTTCTCGAGGTTTACTAGAGCCCCGATATCCCCGCTGGCCACAATATTCTGTATCTGGATCCTTGGCTTACCCGAGATTTTTATACCATGTCTCGCCAGTATCCTTATCATCCTTTTAACCACCTCTATGAGCTCGTTAGTGCTCTTAGTACCGGTGACCACCATTTTACCAGACCTGAATATCAATGCTGTAGCCTTCGGCTTGTCGAGCCTGAATATGAGCCCCGGGAATTGGTCTGGCCTAAACGTTATATTCGGTATCCTTGACTCGAGTAGGTCTAGGTCTATCCCGTGCTCTAGGATAACTGTGGCAACAATATTCTCTATCCTCGTTGTAGGCTTGACAACTGGCTCCATTAAATAGCACCTTCCACGAAAAATATCTATTGGGGAAGGTATATAAGCATGTTAAATACCTCTGGAACAAGGCAATAGTTCTACGCCTAACCAGGTTATGCTACTGGCAGAGTCAACAGTAGTCTCGCTAGGATGGGGGATACGAGGAAAACATACGCAATCAAGAGAAGAGTTGTCTCGAGATAGCTCTTCTTAAGGAGGTATTCTAGCTCGTAGGCCACATTGTTAAGTAGCTTGAGCTTAAGCCTGAAAGTAGTTAAGCGTAGACCCCTAGAGTATGGTTTTTCAATCAACCTCTTTAAACCCTCCTTTAAAGATGATAAAGCCTCCTCTGTTATGTGGACTGGTACATACGTTATATGGGCTCTAACACCCGTTTCAATGTGTTCGTCGTTTGTTAAAACCTCTATCAAACCGTTGAACTCCCCGGATAGCGCTTTAATCACCTCGTCTCTTGAGCCAGGGGCCATATTATTACCGCGGAAGAAGACTAGTAGGACAGGGCTTCTCCCATCCTCGCCCTTAAACTCGACTAGTCTAGCAACACCATTTACAACTCCCGGCGAATCAACCTTAATCGTAAGCGATCTCACGAGGACAGGGGTGGGGTTGCTCCGTTTAACTATCGCCGCCTCCTCTACCGCCCTCGTTAAAGCCTCATCTAAACCTTTGGTATCAGGGGGCCCGGGCCTCTCCCAGTTATGTGTTTCAACAAGAAGTAGCTTGGAACCAAGCTTCTCTAGCGCGATCCGAGAATACTTCAAGCTGAAAGAGTATGGAAGGTCGTCTATCCCCGACACCGGTCTTGAAACAAGGAGTAGAAGGAGTTTATCGAAAACCAGCCCTACCACCCTCCAATTGCTTGGACCGCTTACAGCGAAGGAGCCGTGGTACATGAGTTCCTCCCCCTCGCTAAGGGCACCGCTGATTATAAGCTGGGTCAACTTGGACGCCTCCCTCCCCGATACGACGTCCCTGTCGTGGCTTCCAAACCCGTGGAAAACAACAATGTTATATTTCCCCGCGAAAATCCTCTCGAGCTCCTCGGGTAGGAGGCTGCTCCCGACGTTCGAGAAGGGGCCGTAGTGGAGGCTCGTGTGGATTAAAATAGTTTCACCTGATTTCAAGACGGCTACCTCGACATCCCTCGGAGATCCCACCTCCTCGAAGAAAGTTTCAATAGATTTATCTTTGTCGAGCCAGTTCTTCAAGAAGAGTGTCCCTATATCCCCCGCACCATACCCATCGATCCTCCTCCTGTTAATGATCTTGTAGATTATGAAATCCGTGAGCGATATTAACACTGTCGCCAATAGAGCGTTCACTAATGTAACCTTCTTCAACCCGCCTACAAGCCATCCAATAGACAAGGGTAGAGTAGCCAACGCGATGGGCACACTATACCTCCAAAGCCTTGTCCCATCAAGGCCCAGTACAACAACTGAGATTAGAGATGCGGATGCCGCCACGGCTGCTACCCAGTCTCCTAGTAGTTTTGTGTATATCAAGACGTAGAGTAGGGCTGTTAGAGCCAACCCTAAAATCCTCTTAAACTTCCAGAAAACGGTTCCAGGAGTTAACCGTGAGTACACGTAGAGTACTATGACAGCACTAAAGAAGTAGAGAATGAAGGGTTTCGAGGCCTCGCCCATAAATAATACTATGAGGCAAAGTATCCCAATTATGAACCCGGCCAATACCCTCCAGTGAGGTAGCGAGAAAAGGATAGCGTAATACTTACTCACCACAGATTTCGGCCTGTACAGCCTCAAACCCGTGACCCTACTTCCGTCTTCTATGCCCAGTCTTAACCAATATAGCGAGAACCAGCATTAGAATCACCGCAACCAACGCCCAGTCCCCGCCTGCTAAAGAGTTGACTGAGATGTATATTAGTGCTAGGCCTGCTAGAGCGGCTACAGCTGTTATGATGTAGTCCATAGCCAAATAGAAGATTACAATCAGTATTATGGCTAGTAGAAGAGTGTAGAGGAGGTTTAGACTCATGTATCCTCCTAGGAGTAGCGCTGTGCTTAGCCCGGCGATTATGGATAGGGATAGCTTGAATATCGCCCAGCCGACTAGGAAGCCGATCACGAAGAGTATTAGTATAACCAATATCGAGGCTATCTGGCCGAGTTTCAAACCACTAGAAACCCTTAGGCCGATGTAGGCTAGTAGAACCCCGAAGCCCACGCTTACAGTAAGCTTGAGTATAAGCCGACCCGCGAACAATAAGGCTATGCCCGCTATCAATAGGACTAGGGCGGAGCCGGCACCCGCCTTAGTCAGCTCGCTCACAGTAATACTAGTTAAATTGTTTAAGCCGAAACCCAAGTTCACAAAAGACACCTTTCCAGCTTACTCTAAGCCTTACAGTCCAGGGTATAAAAACCTATTTTCAACTCAAAAATTATTACAACTCCACCTATGAGGGGGCACCCCGGCAGTACCCTCTACAAGTTAATAATAATTATAGAGGAAAAGCTACTGGGAGGGCGATAAACGTGTTTAAACTGCTTCACCCTCACTAGGCTTTTCGACAATTTTCTTCAGCTGCCTCTTGTACATCTCCACGAGCTCTGAGGAGGTTGTCGCGTCCTCCGGCCCCTTGTCATCCCTCCACCTTATAAACCTGGGGAACCTAATAGAGATTCCCGCGTCGCTTCTAATTTTACCTACACCACATGTGTGGAGTGGGGAGAGTGTCAGCTCTGCGCCTATGATCTCGGCGACTAGTTTCGGCTCAACCCACACGTCGGGCTCTATGTTTGAGACCACTCTTACAGGCTTCCTCTCCATTATGTAGGGTTTGAGTAGATCTGGTAGCTTGTTTAAGTCCTCGTCCGAGAAACCGCTTCCAACTTTGCAGACAGTCTCGAAGACATCCTTCTCATCATTATACGCCGCCATCAACAGGGCGCCGAACTTACCTCCCCTCCTCCCCTTCCCGTAGAAGGCGCCTACGACAACCAGGTCAACGGTATCTATCATCTCGCTCCTGTAGTCTCTCTTATACTTTATCCAAAGCCACCCTCTTGTACCAGCCTGGTAGATCGAGTCCTTGTGGAGAGCCTTCACCATAACCCCCTCAGCGCCGTTACCTATTGCCTCCATGAAGAATTTCTCCAGGTCTCCGGGGGTCTTCACAGTAATGTACTCTGCTATGTCCAAGCCCTCATTCCTCTCAACGATCTCCTCTAGGGCCCTCCTCCTCTCAGGCAAGGGTTTTACAGTGTAGTCGACCCCGTTAGCATACAATAAGTCGAATAAGAAAACCTTTACAGGTATCTCTTTAACGACTGCCTGAATATCATGCTTCCTCTTCCTATGCATCAACTCCTGGAAGGGCTTGAAGTCCCCAGTATCGGGATCCACGGCAACTATCTCGCCTTCGACAATAGCTTCATCCGCTTTAATCCCCCTCCTCGCGTAGTCTACCACATCAGGGTACTGGTGTGTTATGTTCTCGAGTCTCCTAGAGTAGATTATCACCTCGCTACCCTTTTTGTGTATCTGGGCTCTCTCCCCATCATACTTGTATTCTACGAATCCTACACCGCCAACTTTCTCCAGAATCTCCACAGGGTCGTTGTGTCTCTCAGCGAGCATGGGCCTAATGGGGATGCCTACAACGGGCTTCAACGCTTTCAACTCCTCAATACCTTTAGCGGCTACTATTTTAGCCACCTCGCCTAAATCAGCCCTCAGGTTGTAGGCTCTCTCGATTATAGGCCTTGCGAAGGATCCTCCCCCGAAGGCTATCGCAAGGGCATCCATTAAAGTGGCCTCCCCAACCCCCAGCCTCAGCTTCCCCTCCACGAACCTAACAATATACCTCGCCTCCTTAGGGGATGCCTCTGTCAACAGGCCTGAAAGCAACCTTATCTTAATGTCTTTACTCCCCTCGCCCTGGGCCATTGCGATCCTCGCGAGGGTTTCATATACACGTGAAACCGTCAGCTCCCTCTTAGTTGAAACAAAGGATAGCAAGGTAGTAGCCTTCTTCTGCTTCTCCCTCGAGGCAGATATGAGGCTCTCAGCCGCTTTCCCGAGGTCGCCTAGAGTCTTAGCCGTCTTCTCAACTATATCCTCGCTTTGACCCGTCGCAATCGCTATCGCCTTGATAATAGACTTCTCGGCTACGCCTAGCTCGGGCAAGCCCTTCCAATCCGGCCACAACTTCTCCTCGATGATATACACAACTTTATCTATTATCTCCGGCGGAGTCTTCTTCAGCAGGCTTGCAAGAATGTTCGTCATCTGCGTCCTCGAGGTAATGCTCTCCAGAGCCTCAAACGTGTCTGCTAAAACTTTGAAGGGTAAATCGTTAGCAGTGGACACTCGAAACCCTCCACTATGAATATAGGGGTTAGAAGCGTATAATAGTTTTGTGCCAAACTAATGTAAAGAGAAATGGTGTCGCAGACGACACTTATTTAAATAATGGGTCTTAACATTATTTTTCACAGTGATGATGACTACCCGGCAAGATTGAGGCTTGCAATGATATCTCAGTGTTACTCTGAGCTTGTGCCCCCAACTACTTCGAATCCTAGAAGATTGCAGTCAGCTTAGTTTTGTTTTTCCTCGCCCATTGCTCCCTCCAGTACTTTAATGTTTATCAGCGTTGAGAACGCGAGGGACGGTGGTTTAAACCCTCAACTGTTTCTAACAATGCATGCTGAAACGTCGCGCGATCCCTTGGCTCTAGAGAAGCAAGCATTGCTACCCCTGAGACCGTGATCCGGCTCTATACGTAGCCACGTTCTCTGGAAAGGGGTGAACTAGGAGGAAGCTCCTGGATGCAATGAGGGAGCGTTGGAGTGATGGTGGATGTTTAGAGGCACGCGGCGAGCTTGCTGGCCGGCTACTTTTTAATAAACTTCAGCAGGCCTTTCTCCCCTCTCCCAAAAGCCTCGTCTATGACTTGTTTGATAGGGCCCTTGAAATCCTTCTCGATGTCCTCTTTTAAACCTGGATTGTAGAGCCCTGATGCCGGGTGGTATGTCGCGACCAGCTTAACTTTTAAGCCCAGTATTTCTACATCTCTCACTCTGCCGTGCTCCCTCGTCATGCTGGTCCAATTCAGCCCAGCAAGCTTGTAGAGAAACCTCCCCGAGTGTCTTCCAAGAGCTACTATGGCCTTTGGCTTCAACAGCTTGATCTGCCTCACGAGGTATTCAGAGCAGGCCTGGATCTCCTCTTCTGTTGGATCCCTGTTCCCAGGCGGCCTACACTTCACGACGTTTGTTATATACACTCTACTCCTCTCAACCCCGATCATGGATAGTAGTTGAGTCAAATACTGCCCTGCGGCCCCGACAAAAGGCCTCCCCGTTTCATCCTCCGTCCTCCCCGGCGCTTCCCCAACGAACAATACTGGTGAGCTAGTGTCCCCTTCACCTGGTACAGGGTTCTTCCTATATTTATGTAGAGGGCACTTCTCGCATCTCTTTATTTCCTGGACAAGCGACTCCCAGCTATCACTCAAGGGAAACACCGGTGTCATCTTAAAATATGTCAAATGTTTTGGTTGATAAATGAAGGTGTTCGGGAATAGATGGGGAAATTATCACACTGAGACTAGGGTGTTGTTCAAAGACGGGATTGGAAAAACTCAGGGAGACTTCAAGGAGCATTGATGTTCAAGGGAGGGATGTATATCTTCTTGTAACACCGGAGTTCGTCAGCAAGAGCGACCTTGAGAGAATGAGGGAGGTTGCTAGAAATAGCTTGGGAGAGGGGCTCATATTATTCAAAGCAGAAGGCCCCCTCCGTTTTGATTGCGAGATTTTTCGGATTGAGGGTTTAAGCAATATAATCGGCGTTTACGGTGAGGCAGGCAAAGTGTTAGATTTCATCCAATATGGAAGACCCGGTGGAAGAACCCAGGTTATAGGAGTGAGAGCTGGGCTTATGACAGCATGGAGTTATCTGGTGGGTAGACTTCCGAAACCATTAAACATGATCCTCGGGGAGCCTACCAGGCTTTTGAAGTTCAGCTTTGTCGGGGCGACAGGCACCCTCGTAAACCTGTTTGTGTCATCCCTCATCTTCTACCTGAAGTTAGCCGGCGCATACATCTCTACAATAGTGGGCTTCGAAGTCAGCACCCTATGGAATTTTATACTCCACGAGCACTGGACTTTCAGGGATCTAGCCTCTCTTCAACCGGGGCTCGTCCTTAACAGGCTGGTGAAATTCCACTTGTCAGCACTCGCCAGCCTGTTTTCACAGCTTGGGTTAGTGTACTTAGGAAATATCGTCCTCGGCTACAACTACACGGCCAGCCTGCTAGCGGGGATAATCGTGGGCTTTCTAATAAACTACGTTATAAGCAGATACTATGCGTGGAAGTAGCACTATCCGCTTCCAAGTGTTTCTATCCTGGCACCCCTATCGATTCTTGTTTAAAAGCCTTGAACGTATTGACTACATAGAGGTGCGGGGCATGGGTTTAAAGCACGGGAAGTATATCTACGTGGAGAGAGAAGACGGCTTCTACGTCAAGGTTAGACTGCTTAAAATTAGGTTCGGGAAGAAAGGGAAGGAAGCCGGCGACTTAAACAACCCGGGGAACTATGTCGTGACACCGGTGAAAACTAGAAACCCCCCTCCTTCAGCCACGGTGATTAAGGAGCAGGATCTACCAGATGAAGTTAGAAGGATTGTTGGAGAAGTCTAGGGGTCGAGGCTTTGTCTCTAAAAGCCGAGCTAAGCAAGGTATTTGGTAAAGTCTACGAGGAAGATCAAGGGGAGTACAAGCTTTACATACTGCACGAAAAAGGCGAGCCGAAGTTCATCCTCTGCGTCGAGAAGATCGAAGACTTCATTGTAGGGAAGATCACTTTGTTCTCCAAGTCTACTTCAACAGATTGCTACTCGCTTGAATACCAGCCGGAAGGGCTATATATAATCGCTAGTAGCGATAATGAGCTTATCAAAAGATTGGGAGACAAAATAAACCGCCTCGCCCTCCTCGAGTAGACGGAGGCACCTAATACCTCAAACCTACTTGTGTAGAGATCCTTTTCACCGTTTGATCCAAGGCAGCAAGTTACCGTTTAAATACAAAGATCCAAAGAACCACTTTCTCCCTCTCCACACGTAGAGCATTGTTTCTTAAGTGAGCTCTCTGAAATCTTTGATCAATTTTTTGAAGAGTTCAGCATCTTTCTCATTCAAAACATGGATCTCTACCCTCCTATTTGGCACTAGACTCCTTGCCTCGTGTAAGACTCTCAACCTATCTATTTCATCTGGTATCTCTATTAGAACGTCTATGTCGCTAGCCCCTATGTTCTCCCCTCTTAGATAGGAGCCGAACAAATAGACTTTACCGCGATAATTCTCTGCGAGTTTTTTCAATGCAGAGAGGTATTTATCCAGGTTTTCCTCTAGATCCTTCTTTGTTTTCTTTAAGTAATCGATATGCCTATACACTTGAAGACCCCTTCCACGAAGTTTTTTGCCTCAACATATTCCCTCTCGCCGTAGGTACGGAGAAAATAACGTGCACCTGTATAAGCGTCCTCAAGTATGTCTATAACATACCATTTTTCTTCGGAAAGCCTCATGAGACAATTGTCCTCGGTGAGCTCAACTAAGTCTTTTATGGAATGCGTCCTAGGAAAGTCTCCAATGGTTTTCAACAAGTATGCTTTCAAGGAGAGTTAAACGGCCTGCTCGAGGTGAAAGAGCGCGATGTCGTATCTCCCAGCGGCAATATCGTTAACGCTGATTCTATACAGGTGCTTAGCTCTTTCAATCATCTCCCTGTAGAGCGTGATGCTCAGCGAGACCACCAGCCCAATTATACTCGATCTCTCCACCCTATTAATAAAACATAGCGGATGTTTAGAGCAATGTATCTCTTGGAAGCAGATACAGCAAGCTTATCGAGATTAGATACCAGAGAAGCTAATATTTCTCTAGCAGATAAGCGTATACCCCAGCGAAGCCGAGCCCGGCCACTATGACTGCCGCGGCCATCCTGGCATCTAAAGACAGGGTGATGCTCAAGGAGAGGGAGAGCAGGATAACGCCAAGTGCGCCTCTCACGCTACGCCTTGAAACGAGAAGGGCGTGCTCCCTCTCTAGGAGGAAGCCTGTTAAAGCCAGCCACGCTGAGATTAAGAGGAGGCCTGTAGCCACCGATTTAGCCGCTGGTAGATTATAAGACGAGATTATCCCTAAGACCACGCCTGCGACTAGGATTATGAAATCGTAGAGCGGGCGGTATTTAAGGAATCCGCACACACTAGACCACCATACTCTCAAAACTGCTAGGGCTCTTAATATATAATCTAACCGTGCCATCGCATAGTTCGACATAGCCCTGTTTGACCTTCGCAGGCAAATATATCAAGTCTCCAACATCCACAGCCACGTTTGTAACCTTAAGCTTCCCGCCACCCGCCCTCCATTGGTCATAGAAGTACCTTTCGGCGAGCCGTCTCGTTGTGAGTGGCGGTAGAACACGGGTGTTTGGGTTCAAGTAATCGTTTCTAAGACTAACCTTAACCTTCTGAATACAGAGGGTTGTGTAAGCACTTATCTTCCTATACAGGTCTTTTTCCTTTGCCTCTAGGAAGTAGTTTAAATCGACTACAGGCGGGTGTGTTAGAGGCGTGGATGCCGGAATCAGTGTGTCGAAAGCGGCTTCGTCACCCCTCCTGCGTAGTAGACCTCCCGCGACCAGTGTGAGGGCAACTCTCGCTAGATAGAAAGGCATGTAGATATCCCCGACACCAGCCACATACCTCACTGTTGAAACACCTGCTTTCGAAGTATTCAGCCTCGCGTACTCTTTCACAAGCTCTGACAACTGCTCTTCAACGATCCCACCTGTTATCGAGGCGTATTTTTGAATGTAGTCTACCACCCTAACATAAGGCTCGAGAGGGTCTCTACCTTGCTGGAACCAAGTGTTGGACCAGTCCACTATGGTTGCTACAACTTCAACACGGTTTCTGTCAGCTGGGTCAACGCTCGACAAGCCTTCTAGTATGGTCTTAGAGGCCTGCGGGTTCCTGTTCATGATTTCGCCGAGCGCCCTGTAGACCTCGCTTGCCACCCTTATTCTCCGGGCAAACGCGGACTCCCCTATTGCCTCAACTATCTTGTATGCTTCAGCGAGATTCCTAGCCGCCTCAGAATAATTTTCCTTGGCGGCGTTAACTAAGGCATTGTTTATGTATGCCAGCGCGTTATAGTACCCTGTAACCTGGTTTAAGAGAGAGGAGTCCTCCTCAGTCACCACTAGCTCGCTCAACCCCTCCAGCTTAACGGCCTCCTCGAAATACCTTTTAGGGTCGTTGGAGCCCTCCCTCCCGAAGAGGCCTTTGATATCTATGAGGCTTCTCGCCATTGTTCTATAGAATTCCGCCCTGGCTGTGGCTAGTTTAGGGGTTAGTTTGGGAAGGATGTTCTCCTGGAACAAGTGGTGTCTCGCGACAAGGTCTGCTGTGGTCGAGGTGATTATCTGCCTTGGGATCAGGCTGTAAACCCACTGTTTAACTTCCTCAAGGAGTTTAACCGTGTAGGCCTCAGAGTCCGCGATCTTGTTCCAGTACCCGCAGTACTCGCACCTTACATACTCCTCGCCCTGCCTCGGTTGCGGGAGAGGCGCGCCGCAGTTGGCGCATCTCAGCTTATATGCCTGGGCCACTTCTCCTATACCCCGCTCTAACCGAGGCTATTGAGGCTCTTAGAATCTCCACCTCGGATCTGAGGGCGGCTATCTGAGCCATCAACCTCTCCTCCAGCCTCCTCATCTCCTCGATCGCCTTTTCATAGTAGTATTTTGATATCTTGTCGCTGAGCTTGTATATAGAGCCGTAGCAAACAGCGCACACAGCCACCCTCCCTTCCTGGAGCATCAACTGGTCTTCACCACCGTACTTCTTCAACATGTACTTCGTGGTGAAGGTGTCCAAGTAGATGAAGTTTACCTCCTCTCCCTGGATAGGCCTGTGGCAGATCCAGCATCTAGTAGCCTTGCTGAGCTTGCTTATCCTGTCGTTTACTTTTTTAACCAGTTGCTCCGCGCGGGCAGCTAGGTTGAGGTAGCCGAGAGCCTCCGTGTAGATCTGAACCGCTTTGTCAGGATCCTCACCTTCCACATGGGCCGCCGAGATCATTTTTGAGATGGCTAGGAACCTGTACCCAATAGACTCGAATGTGTCGTGGATGTCCACTAGATCCTCAATAGCGAATCTCCCACCGTTCTTGGAGATGAACTCTTTGGCGGCCTGATCGTATCTCCCAGCATCCTCAGGGGTATACTTCGAGAGGTTGGAGAGGTCTACTGGGGGTAGACTATAGATTATGCTCAAGAGGCGGAGATCCTCTGCTAGCTCGCCTGCTTTAATCCTCCTTGGTAGCGCGAGGTCGAATTCTACATCGGGTTTGAGGGCTGAAACCGCCTTGTAAGCCTCTTCGAAATCCCTGCTACTCCTACTCTTTAAAGCCTTGTAGATGGTTGCATACGAGTACGCTATCTGGGCCTTCTCCCTCAAATTCTCGTCTCTCGATTTCACGGCTAGCTCGTACGCTTTCATAAAATGCTCTATGGCTTCATCGATCTTCCCTTTATTCCTGGCGTCGAAGGCTTTATTCATCTCATCCTGGTATTTCTCCAAATCGCTTTTCCAAAACTTCATCAAGAAGTATGAACCCCGCTCTACGTTCTCTTGAATTCCTCGAGAAGCTCCTTCTTCAATTTCTCATATTCTTCTTGCGTTATCAGGCCTTCATCCAGCATCTTCTTCAACTCCCTCAACTTCTCTATGATGGGCTTTTCCTCCTTCACCGGTTGCTGTACCTGGGGTTGCTGTGGCTGTGTGATTGGTTGCATGAGGCCGGGTAGGGCTACAAGAGCCCCCAGTACACCCACGCCTGGAGATCTACCCAGCGCCCTCAAGCTCTCCACTGTTCTAATAATCTCGAGCACCTTGTCCTCGTCTCCTTTCTGTATGGCGATTAACAGCGGGAGACCGTATGTTGGATCCTCTTTCTCCATTTTCTCCAATTGGGGTAGAGACACGCCTGCTATCTTAACATCGATTAATTCAAGCCCCCTGCTCTTGAAGGCCTCGTATATACTACTCGACTTAACTTTTGTCTCGACGTCCCTGAGGTTCGTGTATATGTCGATAGCTGTATACTTAGATACCTCTTGCATAAACAGCTCTACGAAATAGGATCTCAGGAACTCGGTTACGGCTGGAGTAGTCAGGGAAGGCACTGCGCCACCTATTTGGGTAAGGAATAGAACTGGGTCTACGACTCTAAACCAGTAGTCCCCGTACATTTGGAGCTCGGTCATGTAGAGTGTTCTCGGCCCGAGTTTCACACGTGTCGAAAGGCCGAACCTTCCCCTGAACTGCTTAGTGGATACGAATACAACCCTGGCCTTGAACGGTGTCTCCCCGTAGCCCATGACGAGGTTGTATGCCTTGGTTAACAAAGGTATGTTCTGGGTTGTAATCATGTGCCTGCCAGGGGGTAGGACATCGTAGACTTTCCCATCCCTCATGAAAACAGCTACCTCATACTCGTGTACGACAACTACGCTACCCCACCTGATGTCCTCGTGGGGGTAGACCCACAGGATGTCGTCTGGGCCAGGGTTAACCCATTCAATCACGTTGGTCTGCCTAGAGGACGTTTAAACCACCTCCCTCAGAGTAATTGAATGTAGTTTTCCCTCGTATTAACCAGCTCCTCGATCTTCTCGATCTCTGCGAGAACCCTCTGGAACAAACCCCTTATATCATCAATGGTTGAAACCTTCCCCGACTTCTCTTTAACCTCGTTCAAGAGAGCGGCCACAGACTCGCCGAGTGATAAGTCGAATTCGAGAAGCCTGCCCAGCTTCCCCTCATCTACTTTCACAACATTAAACAACGGCTTGTACCCGCTGGGTGAGTGAAGGATTTTTTCCGCTACAGAGTCCACTCTGTAAATAGCAGAGTCCATCATGTTCAAGTCGCTTGGCGTGAGTTGGATTAAACCCGCTCTCGAATACAGCCCTCTCAAGAACCCCTCGATCTCCTTCAACATCAAATAGAGTCTTTGCCTAACGAGTTTATCCGTCTCGCGGATTAGCTCCTTTTCCTTATAACCCTTGTAACCTGGGAAAATAGCCATGAGCTTCTCGTATAAGGCTACCTCAGGCTTAATCTTGTCAGACATGTGTTCCACTAAGACAAATTATCCCCTACCCGATAATTAAGTTTTGCGAGCGTGCCGAACCTTATAGTGGTTGAGTGAGGTTTAATAAGTGGCTGAGCCTATAGGTTAAGCCGGAATCGATGATGGAGCCCCGAAAACACAGGATAACGATAATGTCCACGTTTGTCGAGGTCGATGATAGGAGGCTGAATGCTACCCAGGTGTCGATTAGATCACGCGGGGATTTTACCATAGAAGTTAGCCCCGGCACATTCAAACTAACCGGGCTTATATCAGATGAGCCGAAGATCATAGATGAGGGGGATGTAGTTACAGTTATCTCGGAGGATATCCCTGTGAACACGAGAATGGAGAGAGAGGATTTTATTGTAGAGGAGAACGTCCTCTACGGTTACTCTAGGCCTGTAGTGCTCTCAATCAACGTTAATAAGGATGTAACCATTAAGTTAAACTACAAGTACACCTACAAATCTCCCGCCGCCAAGATTAAGATAGATAACAGTCTCGTGTACTTCAACGCCATAACCTCGCCGTTCTTCTCCGCCTGGCTCTACATCAACGAGGGGGCACTCTATATTGAGAGAGACCTAACTACTCTACTAATAACTACTTCCAGTAAGCCCGAGAGGGGGCAGGTCATATCTCAGCGAGAGGGTTTCCAACCCAGCTTAACTTGACGAACTTAAACCCCTGCCTCTTGTGCCTAGTAGACCTGTGCATGGCTAGAACCCTGTTAACTACCTCGAGAGGTAGACCCGTCGCCTCCGAGGCCTCTTCCACGCTCATCCTCATATCGAATAACGCGTACAGTACTCTATCTACATCCTCATACTTTAACCCGAGCTCCTCCTCCGCAAGGTGCCGCTCCCATAGACCTGGGCTACTAGGCTTGCTAACTATCTCCTCGGGTAGACCTAGAAACCTTGCTAGCCTCCTCAACTGCGTCTTGTATAAGGAGGCCTGAGGCAGGAAGTCGCTTGCGCCGTCACCGAACTTAGTGTAGTAGCCGATTAGAAGCTCGCTCCTATCGCTTGTCCCCACCACGGCGCCCCCCAGCTTGTTGGCATAGAGGTAGAGGATGCTCATCCTCACTCTCGCCCTTAGGTTTCCAACCGGTAGCTTATCTCTAAAGGATACCCCGGGGAGCTTGAGGTATGAGTCCACTATTGAGTCAATCGGGATCACATAGTATTTCACCCCAAGGGATTCAGCTAAGTTCACGGCATGATGGGCGTCCAGGGGATTGTTCACCCTTGTATCAGGCATTACAAACGCTAGGATCTTCTCTCTTGGAATAGACCTTGAGAGTAGCGTTAAAGCGACAGAGGAGTCTAAACCGCCGCTCAAGCCGATAATAAGAGTTTTAGCCCCAGACTCTTCCATGAAGCTTCTTAAGCCCTGCTTTATCTCTTCAACCGTCTGCTCCAGGGGGAAATTCAGCAAATCCTCTACACTAATCCTCATCTAAGCGCCTCCGATCCCAACATCTAAAAGAAGGGAGTTGTTCTAATAAACACGCTTCCTAAGACAACGGCTTGAATACTCCTCGGCCAGGCTTCTCTCGAACACCTCTCCCCTAGGCGTCTTCTCCCTGAACACCCTTGCTTCATAAGCCAGAACTTTCACGGAAGGATTCAACCAGCATGTAGGCTTCAACCCTGCTTTAATACATGTCTCGCTTAGGAATGTCTCTTCATCCCAGCAGTACTCGATGGGAACTTCGGGGAGTAGAGTGCCCTGGTACAACCTACCGTATTCCACGATTAACCCGTGTTTACCGATCTCCACCATCCTCACCAGATCCTTTCGATCAGCAGCTTTCAGCTCCACTGGTTGGGAGAGAACTGATACTTCTACAATGATTTTATCCAACTCCCACTCCTCGACCGGGTGGAAGCGAGGATCGTTTACCGCTGCGCTGATGGCGCTCTCGATAAGGGATTCAATTAAACTGTAGACTGGTGAGAGGAACCCTATGCAACCCCTTAGGCTAAACTTGCCCTCACCCTCCATTATCTCGAGAGTTGTAAAAGTCATGCCAGGCCTTCTAAACCTGTCAGGGATGCCCGCGGGGGGTTTAATCCTCTTATTCGACTTAACGATGCTTTCAACCGCCTCGCGGGCGGTTCTAACTAAGAGGACTCCTTCTTCAAAGGTTAACTCGGATGGGTGTACTACGCTCAAGCAGACACCCTCACTTTGAACGCTTTTGCAAGCTCCCTATATTTCTCACGGGCCTGCTTAAGCGTTTCCTCAATAGTCCTCCAGTGTGACCCAACCCAGTACACGTTCCCGCACTTAGAGCAGACCCAGAAGTCGTTGTACAAGCTGTAGACTCTTGCTGGAACCTTATCCTTCACTCTCTCCTTGCTTACCTTCATTAACTCGCCGTTGCACAGGGGGCACCTGGTTTTCTCGAAGTCGACTCTAAGCCTAATCCCGGTCAGCAATGCTATCAGGGCTAGAGACCTCGGGATATCGCCGGGGTCATCTATGTATATACTTCTCAAACCGCTCTTCAGGGCCCTGTTGTGTAAACCCCTATCCCTGGTCACCACTACACGTTCCTCTTCTTTGGCGATCTTAATTATCTGCCAGTCCTCGATTTTTCTCTCATAGATAGTGTCGTAGCCCAGTATCCTAAGCCACCTAGCGAGACTACCCAGCATTGTGTCGACGATGAACTTGTTGTCCTCCTCCAACACGCACCACTATTCCTATGATCGCTTTACACTCATGTAGATGCCTGCTATTAAAGCCTACTTAGGCATTGTGATAGCGTACAGTATGTCCCGCTCTGTTACAATCCCCTGGAGAACCCCGCTCTCATCTACTATGAGTACACTGCCTACATTATTAGCCTCCATCAGCCTTACAAGCTCGCTAACATCCGTGTCGGGGTGTGCTGTGACAGCGTTCTCACGCATGACATCCCTCACGCTAATAGAGTTGGCCTCCCGGATATCACCGGTCGTGCACTTCTTGAAGACCTCGTGGGAGCCGTAGTATCTTACTACATCGACCACTGTTAGGATACCTACCACAGCCTCGTCTTCGACTACCGGTAGACGCCTGAAACCTGTGGCAACCATCTTTTCCATAGCTTCCTTCAAAGTGCTCCCGGAGCTTATTGTTATCACAGGCCTCGACATTATCTTAGAGGCTTCTACACCGAACTCGTAGAGTCCAGACAAAACTTTTACGAGGTCGTGCTCCGTAATAACGCCTACAACCCCTCCCTCATCATCTATTACTGGGAGGAAGCCCACGTTGTGGACGACCATTTTATATAACGCGTCGTACACCTTCTCCCTGGCCCCCGCTGTCACAACGTTCTTCTCGTATATTGATTCAACCGCCTCATTGCCTAGAGCCGAATATATATTATACCCGTGTTTCCGCTCGACGATCCTATAGAATGGGCCTCCTCCGAGGTAGTTCACCACATGGGTAGCCAAAAGTATTCCATCAAGCTTATCTTTCTGCGAGACTATTAGACCCCTGTAACCCTTCGCCATCTCCTCGACAGCTTTCATGATCGGCGCTGTTAAAGGTATTCTCACAGCTGGTTTACTAGCTATAACCTCAAGCTCTCCTTCAACTCTATATATCTTATCCGAGAAGTTGGGTGAACCATCGCTTCTAAGCCAACGGTAGTGATCCTGCCCTCTCCTGGGCTTTAAAACCCTTGATGCTATATGCTTCACCTAATATTATATCGCGTTTAAGGCAAATAACCCTAAACACCGACTTTCTCAGGAGCGACCTGGCCGTAGTTCACGCTTACAAATACTATATGGCTCCCCCTAATGAGTGCTCTACCGTACCTTGCGACTGGTTTCCCGTCGGAGGATGTCTCTTCACAGTCGCTTAGGACAACATTCATTGTGGGGTCAACCATCTCCAGGTTACCAATATACTCGTTCCCGTCCTTAACCCGGACGAGGACTATCTGGTTTATGGCTGTCCTCAATACTTTCAGGGGCGAAGGGTTTTTCATACTCCTGGACTGGCTGCTCAAGCAACCACCTCGTCTACCGGGTATCACACACATAATTCTCTGTTGTGACGTTTTAAACTATTTGCCTCCCCGGGTATATACAAAGAACCGGTCGACTCTAAAGCCTATCTCCTGGAACGAGGGGTCAATGCTCGCCGGCGTTGGAGAGGTGGATTTATGGTGTTGTGAGACAACAACGACGTGGGCAACCCTCTTCAGCTCTGAGAGGGATTTCCGCTTATCCTCGAGGTTGTCCCACACGGTTATCGAGTAGGCTACGTCGAAGTACTCGTCGACTACAGGGGTCTCCTCGATGAACGCGACTATAGGTATGAATCTCGGATCCCTCACCTTGGATAAGGCCTCTTTAATCATGCCCTCGCTTGCATCCAAGCAAACGTACACCATGAAGTCCACGGCTCCTTTACCAGTCATGTACTCGAACAGCAATGCTGTGCCGCAACCAGCGTCTAGAACTCTCTTGAACCCACCTAGTAGATTCTTCTCTTGGAGGAAAGCGTATTTGAGGAACTGTTCGTCCCTGTAAAGCTGGTCGTAGCTCCCGGCTGTCGCATTGTAAAATTCAACGACCGACGTATTTAAACAATCCTCCAACTCTACCACGCTTCTTCAAGTACTCTAAAACCCTCTTAGGGTCAATATACCTCCACTCCAACCCCAGTCTCCTAAGCGAGTCGAGTGCCGCCGGGGTAAAAGAGGGCGCTACTAGAACACCCCTTGGCTTACACCCCTTCTCCTTCTCAACCGACACCACGTACTTGTACAACTGGTAGACAGCATCTCTCGTAGCTGTACCCCGCTTAACCTC
The DNA here is from genome assembly GCA_022759365.1 of Thermogladius sp. Taxonomy (GTDB): domain Archaea; phylum Thermoproteota; class Thermoprotei_A; order Sulfolobales; family Desulfurococcaceae; genus Thermogladius. Next base: position 24,148 of record JAEMPJ010000020.1, read on the forward strand.
GACAACCATGTACCTTCCCGCTGAATCCTTTGCGAGGATATCTATAACGCCCGCGCTAGTCCTCACCTCCCTGGCCAGCGCCTCCACGCCCTCCCCTAGTACGCCGGGGTTCTCGAAGATGTAGTCTCTCAACTCGCCTTCATCAAAGTACATTATGAAGTCACCCCTGTCGACCAATTTTTGCCTAATGAAAACCTCTACTCTGCTGAAAGTTATCTTCAACGCTTCTCTCGGCTTATCTCTCACAGCTATAATGGACAGCCTCCCATCGGGTTCGATCCAGGATTCTATTGAGTCCGTGTCCGGCTGGTAGTTGACTGGCTGGAACCCGTAGGGCCTGTGGACTATGACCGACCCATCGGTTTTCACCAAAACGATCCTCTCCCCGCTGGCCAGCCTTGAGTAGCCCCTTCCCTCGTATTCTACCTCGCACTCCCCGACTATGATGAGAGTGTCCTTTTGCCGGGGCCAGTTTTGTACCTCCTTCAGCACGTCCTCTAGGTTAGGCCTGTATAGGGCCTTTATCAATCCCCGCAACCATTAGAGTAGAGTAGTGTTTTGGTTTAAAAGTGGTTGAGATGAGGGTGGAGCTCTTAGGGTTTGACAGCATGGGTACTAGGGGTATGGCTGTTTTCCTCGAAGTAAACGGCACCACGATTTTCATAGACCCCGGGGCGAATCTAGCACCCCGGAGATATGGCCTCCCACCCCATAGACTGGAGTTAGAGGCGTTGGATAGAACCCTAGGGAGGATCCACGAGCTAATGGGGGAGGCGGAGCATGTTGTTATAAGCCACTATCACAGAGACCACTTCCTGTACAGGAGGGGTGAAGAAGACTACTACAACGGTAAAAACGTCTATGCTAAGGACTACACTAGAGACATAAATTTCAGCCAGAGGTCGAGGGCTTACAACCTCTTTGTAACGAGGGGTGTCTCGAAGATGGTTAGAAAACTCGAGTTCGCCGATAATCGTTCCTTCAAAATAGACGAGGATCTCTCGATAGAGTTCTCGCCCCCTATGCCGCATGGGCCTGAGGGCACGCGCCTAGGCTTCATCCTCTATACCGTTGTTAAAACAAGTGAATTAACCCTTGTCCACGCCAGCGATGCCCAAGGCCCTATTTCAAGGAGGGGCGTGGATTTCATCAAGAACGTTAGGCCCAGCATACTCATAATCAGCGGGCCGCCGACCTACCTCTCTCAAAGCAAAGTGGAAGAGAACACCATCGAGGAGGGGATTAGAAACCTCGCCGAGATAGCAAAGTCGATGCCCGACAACTCTACTATCATAGTAGACCACCACCTGCTCAGGGATCTCAACTACAAACAGGTTCTCAGGGTGGTTGAAGAGGCCGCATCTTCTTCGGGTAGACGGGTTAGAGTGGTGACCGCAGCCGAGTACATGAACCAGCCCGTGAACCAGTTGGAGGCTAGGAGGAGGGAGCTTTGGGGAAGCCGGTTATAGTGATCGAGCATTTAGAAGAGGGTCTTAGCCCCTGGCTCGTATTAGAGTACAGGCATGCCAGCATGCTAGCCGGGAGGGACAACCTGGTTTTCACCAATGTGCCTGCAAAGTACAATAATATCCTCGCGAGGTATGGTAGAGTATTCAACGAGAGCATTGTAGACTTGGTTAAGAAGAAGGTTATCCCACCAGGAGACGTGGTCATACTTGATCCAAAGGCTTCTAGGAGGCTTGAATACAGCGATTTCGAGAGAGCAAGGTACTTTGTTATCGGGGGTATCCTCGGAGACCACCCTCCCCGCGGTAGAACCTTCGAGTATCTGACTTCAAGACTCCCCGAGTGCGAGTCGAGGAGCATAGGGGATAAGCAGTTCAGTATAGACGGAGCCGCCTACTACGTGCTCTACCTCTATAGTAACGGAGATGATAAAGGCCTCAACTTCATAGATGGCGTTGACATAGAGATTGAGGGGGGCTCCGTACACCTCCCGTACAGGTATCCTGCCGTTGAGGGCAGGCCTCTCCTGGCCCCGGGCTTAGAATACTACATAAAGTATAGGAGGCTTCCACCCGAGGTAGTTGAGGAGGTGTATGGTGGGAGGCTTCGAGAAAAATAGCATGGATGTGATCGACGTACACGTTGCTTCAAGCCGGTACGCAGAGAGGCTTCGGGGCTGCTTCCTAGACAACTTCTACAAAGCCAGCTTCTACTGGCTCATGCGGGTGAGGTGTAGAGATGGGGTTTTAAGTGTGAAGATGGAGCCGGGGGTGAGATTCCATGTATCTACTGTCGAGCCCGTGAAGAAGAAGGTAGACCCCTTCACGATATTCGTTAGAAGGAGGTTGGGGAATGCACGGATAAGAGATGTGAGACAGCTGGGCTGGGAGAGGCTTCTGAGGGTAGATCTTGAACGCGGCGGGGAAGTTTACGGTGTTGTAGTTGAGCTACTTCCAAGAGGGGTTGCCTTGGTTGTCGACGACGAGGAAAAAGTTTTGTTCACCACAAGGTATTTAGAGTTAAAGGACCGCGTTGTTAAAACCGGGGTCAAGTACCAGCCTCCCCCTCCTAAAGGGCTAAGCCCTAAAGCAGAAAACCTTGTTGATGTACTGGCAGCCTACGACACCCTGGTGAAAGCCGTTGTGAAAGGGTGGGGCTTGCCAGGCTACATCGCCGAGGAGGTTATCTACAGAGCGGGTTTATTCGAGGAGAAGAGCGCTGAGCCAGCGAAGATAGCAAGGGCAGACTTGTCTAGACTAGCTGAAGAATATGGCCGCCTAGTGGAGGAGGCAGGGTCTGGGAGGGGGTACCTGGTCTACTACACTGAAGGGTCTGAGCCAGCGTTGTTCACGTCTTTTAGACCTAGGGTCATAGCCGAGGAGTACGGCTGGAGTGTTAGAGAGCTGGATTTTGACACAGCCGTCGACACGTTCTTCAGCTTCTATGAGAAGAACATTGCGAGAAAGATGGTCGAGAGGAAGCTGGCTGAGAAGAAGGGGGAGGTTGAAGCCGCTATCAAGGGTATTCTTGAACGAGTTCGATCATTCCAGGCTGAACTCGAGGAGTACAAGAAGGCTTTGAACGCGATATACGAGAACTACGAGTTCGTGGAGCAAGCCCTCTTATGCTCTCAAGAGGCTCGGAGGACGCAGGGCTGGGATTCTATACCAAAGCTATGCAGTGGGGTGAAAGCCTACCAGCCCGCGAAGGGTTTAATCCAGTTGAGGGTAGGGGGCGTTGAGTTCTGGCTGGATATCAGGCTGGATTTGAAAGGGAATATCATCGAGTTGAGGAAGAAGATAAGCGAGCTCGAGAAGAAGATCGAGAGCGCTTTAGAGAAGAAGAAATCTCTTGAGGAAGAGTTGGGGAAGATTGAGGAGTCGGCTGTAGAGGAGTCGAGGATTGTCATCAGGCCTCGTGAATGGTATGAGAGGTATCACTGGTTGATAACTACCAGCGGGCTCCTCGCCATCGGGGGGAGGGATGCCAGCCAGAATGAGGTTATCTACAGGAAGTACTTGGAGGACTCGGATATCTTCCTTCATGCGGATATACACGGCGCACCAGTCGTTGTCTTGAAGACTCATGGGAGAGAGGCCTCTGAGAGAGATATACTCGAGGCAGCCTACCTAACAGCATGCTATTCTAAAGCCTGGAAAGCCGGCTTCGCCTCCATCGATGTTTTCTGGGCTAGAGGCGACCAAGTCTCGAAAGCCCCGCCGAGCGGGGAGTACTTGGCTAAGGGTTCTTTCATGGTGTACGGGAGGAGGAACTATGTCACCATCCCGCTCGAGCTCTCCCTCGGCTTGGAGAAGGTGGAGAGTAGTGTCTACGGCGTCTACTACAGGGTGATCGTTGGCCCGGAAGAGCTTGTTAGGGAGAGGTCTGTGGGATACGTTGTTTTGAAGCCAGGGGATAAACCTGTAGAGAACGTTGCGTCTGAAATCTACAATAAACTTGTGAAGACCAGGGCCCGCGAGTTCATAACACTCGACGAGATAGCCAGCCGGATACCAGGCCCATCAACGATTGTTAAAATAGTTGAAAAAGAGGGTTAAATATAAAATGTCAATGTATACTTAAGGGTTATCAACCTGGGCTCACGGTGAGTTGAAGTGGCGAGGAATATAGTTGTTGAACCCATTAAATTTCAAAGCGTTAGGGAAATGCGTGTAGAACTAGTTGAGCGGAAGGGTGTGGGGCACCCGGACTACATAGCCGACTCAGCGAGCGAGGCTGCTTCTAGAGCGTTATGCGAGTACTATCTCAAGGAGTTCGGCACTATCCTCCACCACAACCTTGATAAAACACTTCTAGTGGGTGGCCAAGCTAACCCGCGTTTCGGCGGGGGCGAGGTCATAGAGCCAGTATACATCGTGGTCGCGGGGAGGGCTACAACAGAGGTTAAAGTCGGCGATAGGGTTGAGAAAGTGCCCTTCGGCAGTATAATTGTTAAAGCCGTCAAGAAATGGATTCGGGAGAACATGAGGTTCCTGAACCCCGAGGAACACGTCGTAGTAGACTACATGGTTAGAAAAGGTAGCGCTGACCTCGTAGCCGTTTTCGAGACGGGGAAACAACAGATACCTCTTGCCAACGACACGAGTATAGGAGTCGGCTTCTACCCGATGACACCGCTTGAGCAACTTGTCTTTGAGACAGAAAGGCTTCTGAACTCTCGTGAATACAAGAGCAGAATGCCTGCCGTTGGAGAAGACGTGAAGGTAATGGGTTTAAGGAAGGACAAGAACATAAAGCTCACCGTCGCCGCCGCTTTCATTGACAGCCAGGTGAAAGATATAGGCGAATATTTGAATTACAAGCAACACGTCGTGGAGGACATCCTCAACCTAGCATCTAAAATAGTCCCAGACTACAATGTCGAGGTAAACGTGAACACCGCTGATATGCCTGATAAAGGGATCGTCTACTTGACTGTGACGGGGACTAGCGCCGAGCACGGGGATGACGGCGCCACGGGCAGAGGTAACAGGGCGAACGGCTTGATAACTCCTATGAGGCCTATAAGCCTTGAAGCGACAGCCGGTAAGAACCCCGTCAACCACGTAGGAAAAATATACAACGTACTAGCGGGGATACTCGCTAAGAAGATCTACGAAGTCTCCAGCGACTACGTTAGAGATGTGTACGTAGAGATACTAAGCCAGATCGGTAAGCCGATCGACAACCCGCAGGTAGTGAGCATCAAGGTCATCCCACTAGACTTCTCCAGAAGCGAGCTACCATCCAACATCGTTGGTGAAATCGAGGGTATTGTCAACGAAGAGTTTAACTCAATCAAGAATATAACAAGGATGATACTGGAGAACAAGGTTTCACTATATTGACCTGTCGAAACTGGTCACGCCGAGTTTTTTCATGCGTTGGGCCTGATACTCCTCTATCATCTTGACAACTCTGATGTACTCTTCCTCTCTCTCCTTCTTCTCTAGTTCAGCCCACATTCTCTCCCCCTCTTCAAGGATCTTCTTTTCTACTACGACAAACTCCTCGAACTCCGCAACAGGCTGGTACTCCAGGATTACCACTGGTTGCTCGGTTAAGGGCTTCCTCCTTGTCAACACAATTGTTTTATTAGTCTTCAAGTACCCTGCTACCTTATCGTCGAGTTCAGGTACTTCATCTACGAAAACAATCCTCGCTCTCGAGGGTGGAACCTCCAGGATATCGCTTGGCTTCTTCAACCTCGGGATCGCAAGTAGGCTACCATCGGCTACGCCCTTGAATGCGAGAGCTAAATTGTTGATTTTGTTTAGGAGGTCTTCTATCCTCTTATCCCTCTCCTCCAGGCTTCTCCTCAACTCGTTAAGCTCATTTGTTAAGACATACGTTTTCCTCTCACACTCCTCGCTCCACTTAAGGTTTCTCAACAGCCTTAGTTCCAGCTCGAGGTTCTTAATCTGCTCGTCTTTATCGGCCAACTGTTTTTGAAGGGACTGGATTGTTGCCTCTAGTTCGACAACTCTTTGCCGCAAGGATTGAACCTCGCCTGAATCATGTATCCTTCTGCTAGACCGGTCTCCAACCACGGGGCCCGATGTCTTCGCCCCTCCAATCTCCAAATTAATGTATTTCTCCACGACCTCGTTGACAGGCCTCCCGCTCAAAACGTCTCTAACGATGAACGGGAGTTTTTCCCTGAGGTTGTATTGCCTCACAAACTTGTTTATCTCTAGGATCTTGTCTGAGAACATGTTCAACGCCTTGAACGCTGAGGCCAAGGCGTCTTTAACATGCGAGTCTTTCAGGTACAAGCCTTTGTTCAAGCTTAGGGCTTTCTCCACAAGCCTCTGCTTCTCGCTGGAGTCCAGGTCTCTTGGTGGGGTTACCAGGAGGGCGCCCGTCTGAGCGGCTATTTTCTCAACTAACTCGGGGGCCTGGCTTACATCGGTCGCTACGGCGACTGGGATACCGTGCTGGGAGATGATGCTAAGTATAATAGATCTATCGACGCTCCTGTACGAAGAGGCGTGTATGACTCTACCATCAAGATCCACTAAAGCTATACCTGTCGTCATCCCCGGGTCTATTCCAACTATTATCGGTCGCGAGGAACCCTCTTTTACTTCGTTGCCCATCAGGATATCTGAGACTGGTTTTACTACTACTTTAACCCCCTTTGACTTAACTGGTTTAACAAGGCCGTATAACTCCTCTCTCGTTGCGTAGACTATGAAAACACTTCTCTCAAGCCCACCCTTACTTTTTCTCATGTAAAGATCGTAGTCTATTTTGTTCTCATCCAGTATCTTCTTAATGTCCTTAGTAACAGACAATATGCCGGCTCTTATGCTCCTCATATACCTGTTGAAGCTCATGCCTCCATGGCTTACACTCCTACCCCTCGTCACAATTATTTTTGTCTTAACCACCCTCCTTTTAATCCTCAAGCCTATTCCTTTACTAGCAGCGTATGCTATGATGCGGGCTGAGCTTAATGGATCTGATGTGTTCTCGCGGTCTAAGCCAAGTATCCTCTTCAACTCATCGAGATCCCTGAAGCCTCCTTCACCCGCTGTGACCTGGATGATCTCTGTAGACTCCGGGAGCATCTCGAATAATTTAATGAGAGTCTTCTTATCTGGGGCCAGCTCGTAGACATTATCCACAGCTATAATCGCCCAGCCGCACTCCCAGGCCAGCCTCACAATCTTTCCGATCGTAGCATCCCTGAATTCCTGCCCGATCGCATTGTTCCTCAAGACGACTACAGAGTATTTGGCCTCACTGGCAGAAGAGGGCGAGGAGCCAGGCTGAATATCCACACCTATTATACAAACATCTTTTAAATCCCTTCCGCTCCTTTCCCCCGCATCCGGCAAAAATACAACCCTTCTCTTCACGGGTAATGTAAACCCAGGCCATTTAACCTATAACGTAAAGCCTTAATTAAAGTTGACTCAGCCGGATATTTTTACATGCTACGAGGTAACGTATTTTAATGCCTCCTCAAGGGGCTTTGAGACACGATATACTTTCATGAAGAAGTTGAGGATGTATTTCAGGTCTCTTCTCAAAAGCTCCAGCGCGTTCACCTCGTCTTTGTAGATGTACTGCGGCCAGTCTATAATATAGGGTTTCTCGCTCTCCTTCTCGACTATTATGTTATACTCGCTTAGATCCCCGTGGATGATCCCAGCGTTAACATACGCGATCCTAATAGTGTCGAGTATCTGCTGGAGAGCATCCTCCGGCCTCTTCAGCATCGGCCTCCGGTACAACTCCACACCGTCTATGTATTGTATTACTGTCGCATGCCTGTTGAAGCCGTAGGGCTTAGGGACACCGGCCTTTAAAGCGTGTAATTCGACTAAAGCCTTATACTCTCTCTCAGCGGCTACCTTAGATTGATCAAACCAAGAGGAGACGGGGAGCTCAGCCCAGCTTCTCACAATCCTCGTCCTCCTGAAACTTTGCCGCCCCAGCCTTATGAATTTCACAGCCAGCAGGTCGCCTTGAGGGGATAGAGCCTTATACAACTCGCTCTCTTTCCCAACACCTATTCTCTCACCTATGGCTGAGATGACGTTATGATCGACTAGACCTTTTAGAGCTAGCATGTCAAGACCTAGGTACGTTAGCCTGTAAGACCTTGATGAACCTGTAAGCCTTGACTTCACGAGTTTAAGCTTATACAGCTTGGAGAGAATTAGAGACGTCTTCTCCTCGAAAAGACCCGACTCTCTGACAATTGCTTCTAATGGCGCATACTCATATCTCTTAGACAACTTCTCCATAGCCCTCAAAACCCTGAAGTCCTCCTCAGCCAACTGCTTGAAGATCAAGCCTAGGCTAGGCATTGGTAGTCGACCTCGAAATACTTCTCAGGGAGTCCAGGAGCCTCCCGATCAAGGCCTTATTGAAGTGAGGCATTATAACCACTCTCAAACCCCCTATACTCGGGGCCTTGTAGAGGAGGAGCCCTTTTTCAGCTAGATAGTCCAATATCACGTTGCTTGGAAGCCTCTTATGCCTGAAAGCCACAATCGTTGTCTCCGGTTCAATCGCCTCAAACCCCTCTACGGAGTTTATACTCAAGAACAGCTCTCTTGCCACGTTAAAAGCCCAGACGGCTTTATCCCTCAAGTAGTCTAGACCCATCCCTTTCACCACAGCCCATATCCCGGCTAGGCTCCCCCCAGGCCTTGTCCCAAGAACGCCGCATATTTTTCCGGAGAGCGTGTAAGAGTATTCGAAGCAACTAGCGTTCAGGTACTCCTCGTTCGAGAACAATATAAGCCCCGCGGGTGGTGGGGCCCCCGCGAACTTGTGGAAGTCGACTGCAATGCTTGAAACACCCTTGTAGAAGTACACGTTCTTCTTCACAAGCCCCCTCTCGTATAGGAATGGGATTATCAGGCCTCCGTAAGCGGCGTCTACGTGGAGGTAAACGTTGTTCGTTGAAGCTATCTCCGCGACCTCTTTAATCGGGTCAACCAGCCCCAGCTCTGTGGTCCCAGCTGTGACTACGACTGCGAAAGGCGAGTATTCCCTGACATATTTCGCCAGCAAACCGGGGTCTAATGGTTTATTACCTACTGGTATCTTCACAAGTCTGCAGGCCAGGAACCTGCATGCTTTTTCGACCGAGTAGTGGACTGTATCTGGCGCTAACACGGTTTTACTACTACTCCCATGGATCTCTCGGGCCACGTATAGGGCTATCAAATTTGATTCTGTAGCACCGGCTGTAACATAGCCTAGATTAGAGCCGTAAATTCTCCCTGCTAAATCCAGTACATCCTTGTACATTTCTTTAAGCGATGGGAATAGTTCTAGGTCTGCTAGATTCGTGTGGGAGAAAATTGTGAAAGCGTAAACGGCCAGGGGGTCGGGCTTAGTCGTCATCGAGCCCAGTATGCTGTCCTCATGCCTAGTTGTTTTGGAGTAAATCTCATGGAGTTCTCGTAGTAGCCTGGCAACATCCCTGCCTCCCACAGAATTCATTAAACATCACTTTAGGAATTTCGACTCGTACTCCTTCAAGTACTTGACGCTCGCAGAGAGGTCTATGAAGAGCTGGCGGGCCCTCCTCACATCATCAACAGTCACTTCCTCACGCCCGTTCTCACCGGCTATAACGCTAGCCGGCTCAAGTAATTGAACAGCATACCTCAGGCTTGTCTCGGACGCCAGTTTAACCAGCTCTTCGAGAGCCTCGCTCGCCAGCTTGATGTCTTCTTCCTCGGCCCTGATCTTAATTATCTCCCGCATCTCATCCGGCGAGTACGGTTTCGTTGGGATTATTAGAAGCCTATCCAGCAAGTCGAGGGGTATACCGTGGGGTGACTCGATGTCTGTGCCCCTTATCTTGGCTATACCCCTGTTCGTGGCGAGTATTATTAGCGGTGAGAACTCGCTTTCCATGGCCCTCGTCAGGAAGCTGAAGGCCTCTATGTCAAGCATGTGGGCGTCGTCTATGAATAAGACCCCGGGGACAATCTCGCCTTTATTGCTTTCAATCCATTTCCTAACCATCTCATCCACATCTCTTCTAACCTCTGGGGGTATCTCCCTTTCGAAAGTGAAGCCGAAGAAGCTAATTATAGCCCTCTGGGACGCCACGAGAGTGTCCAGCTCGTGAAGGGTTAGAGTCCTAACAATCTCCTTTTCTTTCTTCACAGGGCCCCTAGGTATTTCAACAAGCTTCTTTGTCTCAACATCATATGTTTTAGCCTCAACGAAGTCCTTGGCCTTGCCCTCCCTGAAAACCCTACCTGTCTCCGCGTCAATCCATATGACGTCTCCCTTCCTAATACCCATCTCGATGATCTGCTCTGTTATCTCCTCTCCGACTGTTAGCGGGACTTCCTCGTCCTTGGTAGCCAGTACTATCCGCGCCTCCCTGGGTATGGCTAGATACGGGGCCATCGGGTGCCTTACTTTTTTCACCTTAACGTCTTTTACAACCCCCTCGTAAACCAACCTTTTCTCTCTCACTCTGACACCGAGGGATCTGCGAAGGGCCTCCATTAGGATCTCGGTTTTCTTCTTTTCACTGCTGTATATTTCGCTTCCACTCATTATGACGAAGGGGGTGTCTTCACCTAGTTCTCTCGCTATCGCTATGGCTAAAGCAGTCTTGCCTGTCCCAGGCGGCCCAACTAGCAGGATTCCTCTACCGCTCATCTTCCCCGATTTAACTATTTGCACTATGATTCCAGCTGCCTCCCTTGCCTCCCTCTGCCCCACAAGCCCGTCTGCCACCGGGATGGCGCGGCCTTTCTCATCTAGACCCAGGCCCCTGATGTGGCTGTGAGTGCTGATTCTAGCTCTTCTCCTAACGGCTTCAACTTTGATCTCAGGCATATATACCCCCGTGTCTTGAGATCCTAACTATTAACCAAGGTTTTATCCATTTAACGCTGGAGGAAAAACTTCATCCTCTCCAGTATCTCCTCGTCGGAGAAACCGTTTGCTTTCATCACGTTGACTTTATACCTGGCGAGGTCTACTCCTGCCTCACCGTACTTCTCGTTGAAGAAGAGAATAATCATTGGATCTATCACGGGCTTAGATGTCATAGACCTCTCGAGACGGACATACCTTAGAGCTTCACGAGTTAGAATTACCTCGAAGACCCCTCTCCTCGTCTTAACGAGCTCATACATACTTAAGTAAGTGATATCCGCAAGGGCTGAAAGCATGTACAGAGCTACTTCTAGAAGCCCCTCGGTACCCTTATACGTTGCCAAAACCAGGATAACACCAGTGAAACCTCCTATAATCGCCAGCATGTAGGATATCTCCAAAGACCTAGTTTTGTAAAACAGGAGAATAGAAATAATAGTTAAACCCACCGGGATCATAAGCGGGAGGAGGCCTAGGTTTAGATAACATAATATGTAACCTAGGAGTGATAGGATAAGGGGAGTCGCTAGTTGAACCCTCTGTCTTTTAAACTGATTTAACCCTGAAGCATATGCCTCCCTAAATAATTCCCTAAGCTCCTCAAGCAAAATCAGCACGCTATTCCTATCTAAATTTGTCTCAAGCGCTACCTCCAGCTGGGCTATTCTATCTAGCATTAAATAGGTCTCCCGAGCCGAATCGGCGTCGAGGATGTAGAGTTCAAGGTTTACAAGTTTATCGTATAGATCCTCGACCTCCCTTAGAAGGGTGCTGGGGAGAGAATACTTTTCCACAGCGCTCCTCACGAGTTCAACCACGTATCGCTCGCGTTGAGTAGCTCCATTCTTCAAGGCTGATCATCACGTGATCTAAAAGGCTATATCGAGACCCCTGCTTAAAGTTGTTGAGGTTGATTTTTATTTTAGTGATATAAGGTAGTAAAGTATTAGTTTGAAGTCGGGTGTTAGCGTGTCGAAACCACAACAACCACAAGCAACCAAGGGCAAGGAGTTGAAGATCGTTACGAGGCATGTCGTCTCGCTCACCGATGTAGAGAAGAACCCTCGGTTGATTAAACTATTGTACATCACATCCCTCTTCAAGGATATAAGCGAGAAAGCACTCCTCCACCTGTTATACTACATGCGGCAGAATGGCTACGACTTAGGGTATAATTTTGTTGTTATAGGTCAGACGCCTACTAGCAAGGATGTCTCAAGTGATCTAGCCGTGCTGAAATACCTGGGTTTACTCGAAGTAAACGAGAAGAAGAAACTGGTCACAAGTAGCCTCGGGAAGGAGTTCATTGCCAAACACTTGGAGACCACTCTTAAAAACGAGAAGGAGGCAATTGATAAGCTGGTGAACGAGCTGAAAGTTAAAATCGCGCCGATAGATGCAGAAGTTGAAATAAAGGTTAAGAGACGCCCGGGTTAGTGCGGTTTAGATCTGTAGCTGAATCCTCTTAGACTCCTTTTCCCCCTTCTCGTAGAACAGGAGCGGGTTCAGCTTCCCTTCAGCAGACAGTTTCTTCAGGAACTCGTTATATTTACTTGTATGCTCTATATCTAAATCTATCAGCCCGTACAACAGAACCCTTAGCTTTTCCCATAGCTCAACGAGCATCTCCCTCGGCATATGGGCTGTAATAGCGGGATCCTTCAACCACTGGTCGAAGGCTTCAATGGTTCTCATCATGTGCTGGAAGGCCATCCTGGAAAGCAATATCAACGCCAGCCTGTCAGCCTCCTTGTAGTCTGCCTCTGCTTTTTTAAAGCTTTCCCTAACCTCCTCCTGTCTTTTAACCCAGGCTTCCAGGTTAGAGAAGAAGTCTGCCATCACATCTCACTCCCACATTCGTTACCTAGCTTCAATTATTTAAGCTCCTTAATAAGCTTCAGTGTCACGATGACTTGAGCAGGTTAAACGGCTTCCCCTCCTTCACTATTTTCTCCGGGAGCTTATCCTTGTATGTTTCGAGGAATTTAATATCCGACTCAGCCTTCCTCTTCTTGTCTGGTAGCAAGTAGACTATACCGTTCTTGATCGGGTACCATCTACCACAGTTGGGGCAGTACAAGACCCCCGTCTTAATGCCTATCCTAATACATTTCTCGCATGGGTACTGCTCCCCCTTCACCACAGGCTTGTTTAGGAACGCACAGTAGTTGCGGCAAATAGGGAATTCGAGGCCTGATGTATCCACATCCTGCTCCTCGGACTCCAATACAATGAGCTGTAACGGGTGGTGCTTGCACTCCACGCACCTGATGAAGTCTACTCCCCAGTACCTCATCATTGTTCTCCACCCTCGATACTCCTGACGATCCCCTCGATCACATCGAGTAACTCCTTTGCCTTGTCTTCACTCTCGGCTTCCAGCATTACTCTGAGTAAGGGCTCGGTTCCGCTCGGCCTCACGAGGAACCAATACCCCTTGCCAATCACCTTCACACCGTCGACTGTTATCTGCCTCTCGTGTTTGAACATTTCTTTCACCTTTTCCACAACGATCAAAGCCTTCTCCCTATCCATCCTATATTTCTTCTTTACAACAAACATTTTGGGGAGCCTATCGTAGAGCTCGCTTGGCTTCAATCTTAGGCGCGCGAGCATCTCAAGGAAGAGAGCCATGGTCATCCCCCCGTCCCGGACATACTGGTGAGGAGGATACATGAAGCCCCCGTTCTCCTCGAACCCGCAGAGCGCGTCGGGGTGTTTCTTCATCTCGTGTGCTATGTCTACGCTCCCGACTCTAAGCCAAACAACGCTCACTCCTAGAGGTTTAAGCACATCTTCAACCACCATGCTACTCGAGACTGCCGTGAAGACTTTAACGCCTTTTTCACCGCGCTCCTTCTTCAAATAGCTGGCTAGGAGAGTTGCCGTCCTATCCCCCCACTGTACAACACCGTTCTCGTCTATCACTATAACCCTGTCCGCGTCAGCGTCATGCGCGAATCCAGCTACAGCACCATACTCTCTTACAAGTTTGGCCGTCGTGACAAGGGTCTCAGGAGTTGGCTCGGGGTTTCTCGAAGGGAAGTACGGGTTGAAAGTCCCGTTCACCACGATTGGCTGGACACCCAGCTTCATCGCGATTCTAGGCGTAGTCAACGCCCCAACACTATTAACCGGGTCTACCAAGACCCTGAAGCCCGCTTTTGATATCGCCTCCCTGTCAACCAGCTTGACCACGTTGTCGACGTATATCTCATTGCAAACCTTGTAATCCACGACATCGCTTACAATACTCCTCCAGCTTGGTGTCCTGAATCTAGTGTTCAAGTATATGTCCTCGATCGCGTCCTCGCTCTCCCTCGGGATCTCAATACCATCCGGCCCTATCACCTTGATACCGTTATACTCGGGTGGGTTATGGCTGGCCGTGATCATAACTCCCCCATCAAAGCCCCCTTCCTTAACGCAGTATTGTAAGGCAGGGGTCGGCGTATACCCTGCGTCGTAGACTCTCACACCCGAGGATAAAAGAGCACCTATAACAATACTCTTAATCATATCTCCACCAGCCCTAGCATCCCTGCCCACAAGTATCCTAGCACCCTCGTCGAAGAAGCTACCGATGGCCAGCGACATCTTTAAAACAAACTCGGGTGTAAGAGTCTCGTTAACCACGCCTCGAATACCGTCTGTCCCGAAGAAACGGCCCAATGATCACACCCTCGCCTAGTTAAATATAAGTCGTTCTATCAAATATTTTAACATAAGCTGACACGTGTAGCATAAGGATTCAGGAGATGTATGTCGTGATAATAGTGTCGAAGGGTTGCCGTAGCTTGAAGGCTATTCTCGCCGAGAGCAGTGGCTGGAGGAGAGTTCTAATGTTTAGCAGGGAGGTTGAGGAGGATGCTAGAGAGGCTGCAAGGGAGTTAAAGGGGGATGCGGTGATAATCAATGTGAGGAATTTAAGCGAGGAGAACTTGTTGAAGATCTATACGAAGTATCCTCCTCGGCTTGTCTTAAACTGTGACTGCTCCTCCACGTTCAACCATTATATTGAGCTTGTTAGAGCAAGTGGCGTTAAAGAGGTAAATTACTGTCTTGACGGGAGGTAAAATTATAATAGGTATAGATGAGGCTGGCAGAGGCCCGTTAATAGGCGATATGGTCGTCTCATGTGTAGTCATACACGACATACATTTGGCTAAGCTAACTGAGATAGGGGTGAGAGATAGCAAGGTGCTTTCACCCAAGAAGAGGGAGAGGATTAGGGAGATCGCTCTAAGAGACCTGCCATTATCATTCATAGCGGTCTACGTTAACACGAGGAGAGTTGACTCGGAGAACCTGAATACAACTACCTCCGAGGCTATCAAGAAGCTCCTCCACGTGGTTTCCACGTTGTTTTGGCGTGGCGAGGAGGTTGAGATATATGTTGACGAGGTGAAAGGTGTTGAAACAAGTCTGAGAGCCTATTCTAGAAGGCTGTTTGGAAATAGACTGGTCCGCTTCGTCATGGAGGCGAACGCGGACTCGAAGTACCCTGTCGTCTCAATGGCGAGTATTATAGCCAAGACGCTTAGAGACGAGAGTATTACGCCGGGAAAGCTTTTGTTTGGCGATTATGGCTCGGGATACTCAACCGACCCAAAAACCATCCAGTGGGTTAGGGAGAATGCTGGCTTAAACCCCCCTCTCATTGTCAGATTAAAGTGGAAGAACCTCAAACACATTGCACCCAACTGGTATAGGGGCTCGCCGAACCTCCTGTATTTCATTAGAGGTGGGGGCGAGGATGGTAACAAACCTTCCAGCCGAGGCTAAGGCAAAGTGGTTGAAGGTGCTTGAGGCACGTACTATAGAGGAGAAGATTAAGGCCTTAGAGGACTTCCTGTCCGCTGTACCAAAGCATAAGGGTACTGAGAACCTGAGAGAGTGGGCTACGAAGAGGCTTGCGGAGCTTAGAGAGGAATTAGAGGAGAGGAAAAAGAAGAGTGTGAGAAGAGGGCTCAGCTTCCTCGTTGAGAAAGAGGGTGCCGCCCAAGTAGTCTTGGTCGGGCTACCTAACTCCGGGAAAAGCCTGTTGATTCAGAGATTAACCGGGGCTAGGACAAGAGTTTCGGATGTCCCCTTCAGCACTACATTCCCTCAAGTAGGCATGTTGAAATACGAGGACATATACTTCCAGCTGGTGGACACGCCGCCTATCCTACCTGGGAGAGGCCCCTTCAACAATCGTGTCATGGGATTATGCCGGAACGCGGACTTGATTATGATCATCCTTGACGCCACGAGGGATGTCGTGAAGGATTACCTAGACATAAGAGGAGAGCTCGAGTCAGCTGGGATACTCCTATCCAAAGCTAAGGGAAGAGTGGAGATAGAGAGATATAAGACCGGGAAGGTTGGGATCAAGGTTACTATGATGGGGGAGCTCGTGGACGCAACTATTGAGGACGTCAAGAGGCTTCTTGCCTCCTACAATATACACAACGCCCACGTGAGGATTATAGGTAGAGTTACGCTTGACGATGTAGAACACGCTATATTCGGGAACGTCCAATACAAACCTTCCATAGTGGTTGTAAATAAAATTGACGTAGGGGATGTAAGAGCGGTTGAGTACTTGAGGAAAAACACGGATGTGGAGGGAAGTATACTAGGTGTCTCAGCCCTAACAGGCCAGGGCCTAGAGAAGCTTGGCGAGCTCATTTTCAAAGAGCTCGAGATCATAAGGGTCTACACGAAGTCCCCTAATAGCGGTGTCTCGGATAAACCCCTCATATTGAGGAAGGGCGCTACAGTGCTCGACGTCGCTAAGAGAATCCACAAGGATTTCGTCGAGAACTTCCACTACGCCAGGGTATGGGGGCCCTCCTCGAAATACCCTGGGGAGCGAGTCGGGTTAGACCATGTTCTAATGGATAAGGATATTGTTGAGATCCACCTAAAAGAGTAAAAATTCCCTGTGGCCTACTCATTCCCACACGTTAAGCAAGCCTATATTCATCGGCTCGGTTACCCCTGAGCCTTTCACCAGCTCAAGAGGCATGACTTACCTCATCGCCTCGAATCAAGTAATGGTTTTGTAAGTTTATGTTTTAACGTTATGACGCACCATGCTGGTCATACCATATCTTGTAAGCCTCGATTATTTTAGGTGATATACTCGGCTTCCTCCTCTTAATGACCTGGATGAAATCGTCCATGGTGAGCTTCCTCTCAACTGTGGGTGTGTTCTTGCCGTCAGATTTTTCATTGAGCTCCTCAGCTATATTGTTCTGAACCTCCTTCACTATTGATGCTATATCGGCGGAACTATAGCCCTCCGTCATCTCGGCAAGTTTATCTAGATCCAGCTCGTCAGCCTTGTATACGTTCGAGAGCTTATCAATGTAATATTTGAAGAGCTGTTTCCTGACCTCTTTGTCGGGTGGAGGGACGTAGATCCTCTTCTCGAACCTCCTTATGAAGCCTATGTCCAGTTTCCAAGGCTTGTTTGTAGCACCTATCACGAATACGGGGAGTTTACTATTCTCCTTCTCCTTCAAACCATCCATCTCCATAAGGAACTGGTTTCTCATCCTCTTCTCACCTCCAACCTCGTCGCTGTACTCCTGGAATAACCCGTCGACTTCGTCGATGAATATTATTACAGGCGTCCCTTTGGACGCGATCTCCCGCGCCTTATCGAATACTTTAGCCACATTTTTCTCAGCCTCACCAAGCCACTTGCTCATGATTGTGGCTGGGCTAACGTTTATTAGAGCGGCATTGATCTCGTTCGCGAGCGCGATCGAGATCTCTGTCTTACCGCAACCAGGGGGCCCGAAGAGAAGTATACCCTTCGGCCAGCCCAGTGGATAAAGGTGCGGTGTTTTAACAGGGTAGATCACAGCTCTCTTCAGAGCTTTCTTGACCTCCTCTAAGTCGACGAGGTCGTCGAATTTTTTCTTGTTGCTCCTCTTATCTGGCATTAAGACCTCAACATCGTCTTTAGCCGACTCAGCAGTGGACCCGCCCGGCACGCTAGCTTTCTCCATGTGTTTTTCCAGGATTTCTATCCTTAGTTTGTACTTAGCTATCAAATCCTTGTAGAAGTCGGCTAGCGAGTTATCTGGGTAGAGGGAGAGATACTTCGAGAACAGCTCGATTGCCTCCTTGTAGTACTTTATAGCCTTCTCGTATTCACCCTTCTTATCTAACTCTACAGCCAGCTTAGCGTACTCCGTTCCTTTCTCGACAAGATAATGCATGGCCATGTGGCCCCCTCCCCCGCGGGAAAAAGTGTTCAATACCTTTTGACTTTGATCAACCCTTTCTCCTCAAGAAACCTCAACGCTTCGAAGACCTTCTCTTTACTAACCCTGTATTTCAGGGTAAACGTCTGAATATCCAGGATGCCGCCGTTACCTCTTATCTCGTCTAAAAGCCAGTGGGCTACCACGTTGACAGGTACAGCTATCTCTGGTGTAGCTTTCTTACTTGGGCTTTGCTTAGTTTGGTTGCTGGAAGCAGGTATCTCCTGCGGGGGTGGAGGGGGTAGCTGAACTTGTTGTTTAGCTCTTGCTTCTACAGAAGACTCCTGGGTTTCTCTCCTAGGAACAGTGATAGTTGTTGTAACCGGCTCCATATTAGATGCGACCATGATGCTGGCCACCTTCCTCTCCACCTCGTTCAGCATGCTCGTCAGCTCAGGCGCTATCCTCTCGACCTCCGGCCTCACATCTTGTAGCTCTCTGATCACCTCTGGCAACATCTTCATAGGTTCTTCTACGAGCGTGAGCGTCTCAAGCCTATATCTCACTCTCAGTAGATCGTATGTGACTTTCTCGAAAATCCCGATGAGGCTTGAAATATGCTTCATCTCCTCGTCGAATATTGCTTGATACTCGGATTTACCATCCTGGGCAGCCATCTTCGACCTTTTGGAATGCTCCTCTAACGCTGACTTCAAACCCCTCTTAGACGACTCTATCCCGTTAATTATCCTGTCTAATATGACTATGGCATCGTAGAGATTCTTCACGGTTGGATCCTTTGGCTTAAACATCCACATGAGTCTCGACAATACTCCTCCTCGCGAGATAGTGCCGGACATAGACAAGCTTGACACCTTGCTGTTGGAAACATGGGTTTAGGAAGGCTTTTAAAAAACCGTCAGAGTCTTATCCCGATATTACTGACTGCCCTCTAATACCACAACGGGGATGGGTTGACCCGCGGGCTGACCCTGTGCTTGAGGGGCAGGTGTTGATTTAACTGTCAAGTCAACGGGCTGGGACTCCAGCGCCTCTATTTTGTCCAGATGCTGTTTCACGCTTTCCTTCTCTAGCTCGCAACTATCTAAATGCTTCCTTATGTGCTCGACCGCTGATTTATAAGCTTTCTCGGGTATCTCCCCTGAGAGGTAGCTGACTTTAATGCTCGTCAACGCCTTCTCTAATTCGAGGATATTGTCCTCGAGCTCGTGAATCCTCTTCCTCAATAACTCTTTGACAGCCTTAGCGTCCTCCTTAGCCTTCATCAAGCTCTCCTCGAGGTTTTTCTTGAATGAGTCATAAGCATGCTTGGGTAGGTCTTTCCTAGCATTCAGCTCTTCTAGGGCAGCCATTCTCTTCTTAAGCCTCAGAATCCTGTTCTCTAATTGCAATGCCAGGAACTCCCACTCGGGTAGAAGAATTATGTTCCCATTTTCAAACTTGAACCTCTCTATATCTAATTGCTTGAATTCCACGTCACCGAGGCTTATCTCCAGGGCTCTCACTCTACCATCGGGGTCGCTGTAGAACCCGATAACGTATCCAAGCCTCCTATTGTAGGGGTCTGTAACCGGCTTCCCCAAATATTCATCTACTTGATCCACTAGTATATCCATAACTCCACCTCGCTATCAAACTCTTATCCCAATTGAGATCCGTTATAAATGAACGGGCTATACTGCATCACATATTGCGAGGAGTCGAGTGAAAGGTTCTCTAAAAAATGTCTTATTCGAGCCTACCCTAAACCCCCTAGACGATCATGGCGAGGTGGGAGGGTTTTACGCGTCTCAAGGAAATCGATGTGGACCACTCTAGATCAGAAGCCTGGTGCCTGGCATCGCCTTAGCGCATCCCACGCTTTTAACCCTCATCATCATACTGCCCATAAAGGCCACCTCCCTTTTAAATCTTGCCTAGGGCATCTATGGAAGGGGTTGAAAATGGGTCTAGGCGTCGCGTCCCAAGTGTTAGGCAACATAGCTAGCGCGCTAAGCGGTGCCGGCGGGGTTGGCGCGATATTATTCTTCGTTGGCTTCGCAATAATACTAGTGATGTTGGTCACGATAGCTGTAATAGGGTTGATAAAACTGATAAAAGCCCTGCCGAACATCCCTGTAAGCGGCTTCCTGAAGTTAATGGTTGTGACAGCCCTAGTCCTAATCGCGCTCGGCCTCATACTACCATAATTTTTTAACAATGTCTATGGTTTCCTCGGGAACACGCTGAAACCAGGGTATTTCGGTTTTTCGACCTCTTCCTCGATTTCAAGCAACCTATTGTACTTCGCCGTCCTCTCCCCTCTAGCGGGGGCACCTGTCTTTATTAAACCGGCCCTGACCCCTACAGCTAGGTCTGATATAGCTGTATCCTCTGTCTCACCGCTCCTATGGCTTATAATAGTCCTATACCCAGCAGTCCTAGCGATGTCTATAACCGCGAACGTCTCGGTGAGCGTGCCGACCTGGTTGACCTTGACGAGAACAGCGTTGGCGGCCCTCATTGATATCCCTTTCTCAAGCCTCTCGGGGTTTGTCACAAAGAGGTCGTCGCCGACCACTAGAATCCTGTGGGAGAACTCGCTTGTAAACTTAGCGAAAGCCTCGAAATCGTCCTCGTGGAACGGGTCTTCAATGCTAACTATAGGGTAATCGTTAACCAACTTAGAGTAGTAGTCGATGAGCTTGTCAACGGACAGTTCTTGACCCTCGATTACATAGACGTTTCTATCGCGATTGAACAGCCTGGAGCTAGCGACATCTAGTGCGAGAGCCACTTGGTCGCCCGGGGAGTACCCGGCTGCTTTAATCGAGTCGACCAATAGATCCAGGGCCTCTCTCGTCTTCTCTAATGGTGGCGCGAACCCGCCCTCATCGCCAACATTGATCGCCTGGGGGCCGTAGCGGTTCTTCAAGATGTTTTTCAACTCGTGGTAGATCTCCACGCTCGCCCTCAGAGCCTCGCTGAAAGTGCTGAAGCCGGCTGGGACGATCATGAACTCCTGGAAGTCCAGCTTGTTGCCAGCGTGGACGCCGCCGTTTATTATATTCAACATTGGTACAGGCAGTAGGTCTGCCTGCTTCCCACCGATATACTGGTAGAGCGGTAAATCCATTGTTGAGGCGGCTGCTTTCGCCACAGCAATGCTGGTGGCCACAATAGCGTTACCGCCGATCCTAGCCTTATTCCTGGTGCCATCCATTTCGATCATCTTCATGTCTATCTCACGCTGCCTCCTCGAGTCCATGCCTATGATCGCGGGCGCTATCATTTTATTCACGTTTTCAACCGCTCTCCCAACCCCCTTCCCGTGGAACTCTCTCCCACCGTCTCTTACTTCAACAGCCTCATGCACGCCTGTTGAAGCGCCGCTAGGTGCGTAGCCAACCCCTACGCCGAGGCCCTCGGTAACAACCTTCACCTGGACTGTTGGATTCCCCCTGCTATCTAGAACCCACCTACCTCTAACGCTTTTTATCAAGAATGCTTCATCATACTCGGAGTGGTATATCACGTGCATGAAACCACCTTAGAGGAGTAAGCTATGTATTCAGCTATAGTCGGCGAAGTAATAACTTTAACTTTGGTTTACTTGGCCTACGCCGCTTACACTGTAGCATATTTCGGGAAGATCAAGAACAAGTCAATATATACTTCGTACCCTTCAACCCTAATGTTCTTCGCTGTAACCCTGGTCTCGTTGGAACACGGCTTCACATTATACCCGGTGTTCACGGGTTTACTATCTGTGGCGACCTACTTTTATTCAAATAAGCTTATGGGCGGGTTAGCGTCAGCATTATTAGCTCCACTCATCCTATACATAGCACTAATCGCCCTATTATGGTGGGAGCCATGAGCAAGCGTTTGACATGCCCTAGATGCGGTAGCACCGATATCACTATTGAGAAAACATGGCAACTTGTCTCGCCGCTACCGGATAGTATGGGGAGGATAACCATCACCGTCATGGGGATAGCTAGGTGCAACAAGTGCGGGCACAGGTGGAGGGCTACCGTCAGCAAACTCAAGGTTGGTGGGGCTAGTGTTGAGATAGAGGGGGGTAAGAAGCTGGAGGAAAAAGAGGAGAGGAAGCCAAAGGAGATCGTCCTCGACGCGGATGAAATACTCCGTGAGGGGGAGGCTTGAAAGACCCCTCCTTCAGCCCCTCGAAAATATTGCTGGGCGTACTCTTAGTCCTCTTCTTGGCTCTACTCCTCGTATCGTTGAGACAAGTCGCCTACTCCCAGCCCACCCTCGCAGTTGTTGAAGGCTCAAGCATGTACCCCCTCCTCAGAGAGGGTGATCTCGTCTTCGCCTACCGTCCCCCGCCAGCGGACATCAGGGTGGGAGACATCGTAATATACAGGTTTTTCAACAAGCTGATAATCCACCGTGTTATAGACGTTAAGGTCGTTGACGGCGACTACTACTATGTCACACAAGGAGACAACAACCCGATACCAGACTTCATATATTTCGACGTAGTCAACGGTGAGCCTGTGGGTGTTTCATACGACAGGGTGGTAGGAGTCGTCTTCTCGGTTGATGGTTCCGCGCTCAAGATACCCTACATCGGCTACCTTGCTATCTGGTACCACGAGTTAACCGGAACCTAAGTCGCCTCCCTTGAGAATAAAACTAGCTACCTCCGCAACCCACTTCCCAGTCGCTTTAGACTTGGCGACCGCTTTCAGAAAATCATTGTATGACACTTCTTCTCTCCTCCTCCACTCATTGTATCCCTCCAAGAGCCTATTGTAGGCTTCGTAGTGGTACCTGCACAGGTTCTTAGCGTAGACCTGCCTATTACAGAGAAGGCATTTCTCCACCGGTTTAACAACCCCAAGCCTCAAAGCCAACTCTCTTCCCACAACCTCCTTCCTCGCCTCGAAACTCTTAAGTAGGTTGAGAAGTGTCTGCTTCGCCTTTTCAACCACCATGGATCTCGTGGTTTTACCCAGCTTAATGTCCTCCAGATCCTTCTCAAACATCCTGGTTAAATCCACTTTAGTCAACTCGGGGAAGAACTCCTCTATAACTTCTATGACACCCAGACCTAGATCCGTTATATCCACTCCTCTAGGAGTACTCTTCAAATAGCCTCTCTCAAATAATGTTTCTATGATACGTGCCCTCGTCGACTCTGTCCCGATTTCGACAGACTCCATCCATCTTAGAATGCTCATCTTGCTCGGTCTTTGAGGTGGTTTAACTGTTGTCTTCTTCAAGACGACATCTACTAATACCACAGCCTCTCCTCTCGTGAAGTGTGGCAACCTTTTCTCAGCCGGGGCGTAGAAGGGGTAGTACGCTAACCAGCCTTTTTTAACAAGGTATTGCCCCTCGCTAGCGAATAGCTCGCCGGGTAGACCGGTTGAAAAAACCACTTTTTGCTTAACTATCTCAAACGGCTTGCTGAAGACTGCCAGGAATCTCCTGACGATGAGATCGTATATTTTAAGCATCTCCGAGGGCAGATTAGAGGGTGGTCTAACGCCTGTTGGATATATTGCCGGGTGCGCTGGATCCTCCTTGGGGCCCTCCCTCGGCTTCAGATACCCCCCTGTTTCAGAGAGCAACTGGTTTACCAGGCTCCTGTAGGCGGGGTTTTCAGCGATTTGCGCTAGGACACCCCTGTAGTTGAGAGTTGGGGGCAGCTTCTGGCTGTTGGTTCTGGGGTAGCTTATCAAGGCCTCTAGGTAGAGCCTCTCAGCGATCTCCTGCGTCTTATACGGGCTGAAACCGTATATTCTGTAAGCCTCCTCCTGCAGGTCGCCGAGGTTGAAGGGATATGGTGGGGGCACCGATATCTTCTCTTCACTATATTCTTCGACGCGTACGTGTTTTCTCTCTCTGATATATGAGGCTATACGCATAGCCTCGTTCTTCGAGTCAATAGTTCCCTTGAGCCTGGTCGCGGTCACCCTAACGTTGTTTTTCTCAACTACAATACTTAACGTGAACAGGGGGTATGGGATGTGGAGATTCCTCTCCTTCAACTGAGCGGCGACGTGGGCTAGCGTGGGTGTTTGCACTCTGCCAGCACTTAATACAACTCTTCTACCCGTGACCGCTCCAACAGCTGTCATCAGAGCCCTGCTTATGTTTATACCCCACAGCCAGTCTAATTCATGCCTGGCTAGGCCGGCCTCAACCATCTCTTGATCCAAGCCTGTTAGCTTTCTAAAAGACTCCCTCAGCTCTATGGGGGTCAACGAAGAGAACTTGGCTCTGAAAGCTCTCCGTAGGTCGCCGAGAAACTTTATTATTAGGTAACCTATAACTGAGCCTTCTATATCGTAGTCGCAGGCGTTGACATAATAGTCTACGCCCTTGCACACCTCGCTTAGAGCTAGATAATACTTCTTCGTGTATGAAGACTTCTTCTCAACGAGGTAGAGCGGGGCCCACTCATAAGTGAAAACCGGGTACCCTGTCTTGCTTGTGGTTAAGTTGTATATGTGGCCGACAGAGCTCGCTATGATGACCTCCAGCCCGTTTCCTTTGTAGACGTAGACTGGTACTCCATGCATTATTATCCTGCGGTAGCTGGGTAGTATGGCAGCAGCTATTTTACCCGCCGCCTTCGGCTTCTCGGCTATAACGACGACCCTTCCCCTGAGAGACCATAAGTCGATGTATTTCTGCACGTGCGCCACCATGATACCGCTACCGCCCATGGAACCGTGTAGGGGGTTGTGTATCTTCTATGGGATAGGCGCTGTCAAGACAAGTAGGGCCAAGTACATGGCTAAATGTACGGGGCTGTGCGACATGCTGTACTGGTTTGCAGAGCCCGGGTGCTGGTATTTCCCGAAGATCAGCTTGAAGACTAGAGCTATCACCCCAAGCCAAAGGTAGAAACCGTAGAATAATCCTAATAGTAGGAGAACCGCTATACTTGTCCAACCAATTACATCATATAGTTCCGGCGACACGTAGCTTCTAACGACATGCCCGCCGTCGAGCTGGCCTATTGGAATTAGGTTGAGGAACGTCACAAGGAATACAATGTAGCTAATGATCGCCAGAGGGTGGAGGAGTATGGTGTAGCCCTGGGGAACCAATAGTTGCTCAAGTATCTGGAAGACTAGGGGGACACCCGTGAGGGGTGCCGCCTGCCCAGCCTCCACCATTTCCTGCGCTTGCTGAATGGTTACCGGCTGAGATAAAAGGATGCCTACTGGGGCTATGGCTAAACCAGCTAGGAACCCGAACAACGGGCCCGATATCCCAATCCTCGAAAGGCTCTTCTTGTCCGGCGGGATTGTCTTCATATTGATGACAGCGCCGAAGGTACCTATGAATCCCAACTGTATCGGCGGGGCCGGTATAAAGAAGGGCCCATCAATCAAAACCCTATTTCTCCTGCTCGCGAGGATATGCCCGAACTCGTGGACGGCTAGGGCTGATATGAAAATTACCGTGTACGCTAAGCCCCAGACAATAACCTCGGGCAAGCTGGTGTAAAACGAAGCAGACAAACCGTAGCCTGTAGCAAAAACGGTTGCAAACGTTGCTAGAAACAAAGGTAGCTTCCACTTAGACCGCCCTTTCCTAACAGGGATTATCCTTAGAACAGGCCTCTCGGATCTAAGCTGGATAACCATGTAGTTTTTATCCATTAAATCCGCGTATAGTTTATCGAAGAAATCCTCGCTTAGAGGCTCAGATAACACTATGTCGGCGACTTCACCTAGGTCGCCTGATGTGTATACGCTATAGCCTTCTACCCTGACCCCAGCTGTTGAGAATTGACTCAAGATATCGCTTATTATCGTCTGTAAGAAGCTTGTTGACGGAGACGAGCTCGACGCTTCCATCAACGCCTCTCCTCTTTATAGACATTGGCAACAATCCTCTTATTAACTCAGCTATGGCTATAGCGACAGGGTCTTTCACGGGGAGTGTGGAGACATCTATTAGCGGTGGCGCCCCGTATGCTAACTGCAGGGCTCTAGCGCCCACGATCCTCGCCATTTCAAACCTCGTCAGCTTCCTGTAGTATAACTTCCCGGTTTCCGAAGACGTCATCCAGAAACACCAGGATCCCGATGAATAATAGCATGGAAAGTGGGATTTGTAATTTCGGTTAAAAAATATTTCCTTAGAAGCTCGATTTACCGAAGGATGTTTCCTCTTTTCCTTCCTCTTTCTCCTTCTTCTCCTCTTTCTTCAACGGGCTGGCGGCAATTATATCGTCTATCTTAAGGATTGCCGCAGCAGCCTCAGCCGCCGTCTTGATCATCGAGCTCTTTACTAGGAGCGGTTCGACGACGTTGATCGACGTCATGTCCTCCTTTACCACGCCGTTTATCACGTCGATCCCGGCGTTGATCTTGCCATTGCTGTGGAACTGCCTGAGCTTCATCAGCGTCTCTAATGGGTCTAAACCAGCTGTCTCAGCCAATATTAAGGGTATCTCCTCGAGCGCTGAGGCGAAGGCCTCTATCGCCAGCTGTTCTTTACCGCCGATCTTGGCAGCGTAGTCCCTCAGCCTCATAGCCACCTCTATCTCGGTCGCTCCTCCACCCGGCACTATCTTTGGCACCCTCAAGACGTTCCTGAGGACGTTTAAAGCGTCCTTCAGGCTTCTCTCAATCTCGTCTAGAACCATGTCGCTTGCTCCTCTCACCAGTATCGTGACAGCCTTCGGGTTCTTGCATCCCTCTACGAACACCATCTTGTCGTTGCCGACTCTCCTCTCCTCGACTACAGCCGCGTAGCCTAGGTCTTCTGGCTTCAGGTCTCTGACACTGCTTACAATCTTACCTCCCGTCGCCCTCTCAAGCTTCTCGAGGTCGCTCCTCTTCACCCTCCTCAC
>JAEMPJ010000017.1:0-7311 GCA_022759365.1 Thermogladius sp.
GTAAACTTTAAAGAGTTTTAGTCCGCGGGATTCCAATGGTAAACGACTATTTGAGAATTATCATTAAAGCAAATATAATGGCATCCAATATTACAAGCCCGAGTATGGTGATCGAGATAAACTTTTTTACGCTCATGGGTTTAGGATGTATCTGTGGCATTTAATATATTTTATCATACAATACTTTAAAGCCTGTTTAAAGCTTATAAGACTCCTTTATCATAGTTGTACCGGGGCTGATGTATAAGAGAAAAATTCAGGTTATGAGCGGCTCAACGTACATGGTTTCTCTCCCTAAGGAGTGGGCTAGGCTACATAACCTGAAGCAACACGATGAGGTTGTCATGGAGGTTCTCCCGGATCTTAGTTTGAAGATAACCCCGATTCAATCGAGGAAGAGTTATGAGAAATCCTACGTTTTCTACCTTACTGGTGTTAGAAAGTACGATATTATCCAGCTTGTCTCAGCCTACTTGGCTGGTTACGATGAGGTAAAAGTGAACTGTGCTAGGTGCCCTGCTGAGTACGCTAGAGGGATTGTGAGAGAGCTGGTTAGCAAGACCATTGGTCTAGAGATCATAGAGACAAGCCAGTTCGAGTACGTGGTTAAAAACGTGGCAGGTGACTTCAGTATAAGCGTGGACGAGATCGTTCTCAGGGTTTTCCGTATACTTAAAATGATGCTCCAAGACCTGGCTGACGTCCTAGCGAGGGGTGGCAGTAGAGAGAAGTTGCTTGAGCTCGCTGAGAGAGACAGCCTGGTCGACAAGCTCACAATGTATGGTCTCAGAGTGTTCAATAAGGTTTTCACAGGCGAGATACTGCCGAAGGACATAGGCTTCAAATCTTTCGCTGAGGTAAACATATATTACAATGTGCTGAGGAACCTAGAGAGGGCTGTGGATCACGTGTCCTACATCGCGAGAGACCTGAGCGAGGTAGACTCTATGATGAACAATGAGGTCAGGGAGATCGCTTTAAACCATATAAGATCGCTAGGTGAATTCTGCGAGAAAGTGATGACGTTGTACTCTTCTAAAAGCGGGAAGGATTTCACCAGCGTACTCAGCGAGGGTTATGAGAACGTTAAGAAGACGGAGGAGCTGTTCCGGAACCTGGTTGCCTCCAACCCGAACTTCTTCTTCCTATATGACAACCTTTACAGGGTTAGAGGATACCTGCTCGACATTGTAGAGCTGATCAGCGACGCCAAGTTCCTAATGCAACGCCTACAGGCTGCTGAAAGCTAGCTTAACCACGTGCCTGAGATAAGTGTAGACGACTCTTAAACCCATCTTGGATCTACCGCTTGCTCTAGCCATGAATAAGTAGGGTTGGTCACATACTCTGGCACTCCTATTCCTGGCAAGCAGGTCGAGCAGAATCTTGTACCCCCTGGGCTCGGCCACCTTAAGCCCTTCGGCTAGGCTCCTCCTGAAAGCGAAGAAGCCTGACATTGGGTCGCTTGTCCTCCTAGAGGCTGGTAGTAGAACCCATGCGATGAGGGCGGCAGTCCTGGACATGAGTCTCCTATACCAGGGGAAGCCGATCACACCTCCCCCACGCGCATACCTTGAAGCCACCACTATGTCGCAGGAGTCCATCCTACCCAGCATTAGGGGTATCACCTCAGGCGGGTGCTGGAGGTCTGCGTCCATAACGACAACTACATCACCTGTAGCGTGCTTCAACCCGTCGACCACAGCCGAGGCCAAGCCCAGTTTCCCAGGCCTTTTAACAACCTTCACAGGGTAGACACTGCTTAGGGACTCGGCGAGCTCGGCCGTCCCGTCAGGCGAGTTGTCGTCTACAACGATGATCTCGTAGTCAAGCCCTTTCACCGCCTTTGCAATCCTCTCGAATAAGGCCTGTAGGTTATCCCTCTCATTGTAGGTTGGCACGATAATCGAGACTCTCATGGAGGAAACCTTCGGGCGGCGGCAACACTGAAATTATATACTGGCACAGGCAACATATAATAACCTTAGCTTAGTCGCGGTGCGAAGCCTTGAACTCTAGTTTAAGCGAGTACCTTGGGTGGCTCAGGAGCATTGAGAAAAAATGGCAGAAGGTATGGCGCGAGCAAAGGGTTTTCGAGGCTAACCCCGACCCTGGGAAACCGAAGTTCTTTATAACAGTCCCATACCCCTACACGAACGCCCCGCTCCACATAGGCCACGGGAGAACATACACGATAGGGGATATAATTGCCAGGTATAAACGTCTAAAAGGCTTCAACGTGCTGTACCCGATGGCATTCCACATAACGGGCACGCCGATAATCGCGATTTCAGAGATGATCGCTAGAGGAGACCCTAAGACACTCTCGAGATACGAGTCTTATATAAGGATGTACGTGAGCGATGAGGAGAGGGTTAAGGAGATACTTGAATCCTTCAAAGACCCCTATAAGCTAGCGGAGTTCTTCGCCGAGAACGTTCACGTGGACTTCGAGGCCTTGGGGTACAGCATTGATTGGAGGAGGAGGTTCCACACAGGCGAGCCGTTATACAACAGGTTTGTGACATGGCAGTACCTTAAACTAGCTGAGAAAGGCCTGCTCTCGAGGGGTAGCCACTATGTAACCTACTGCCTGCTACACAAGCAACCCGAAGGAGAGGACGACATCGAGGACGCTGACGTGAACCCTGTTGAAATAATCGAGTACACCGGGGTGAAGTTCAGGCTACCTGGAGGCGAGGGCGTCCTCATAGCAGCAACCCTGAGGCCTGAGACTATTTACGGGGCAACCAACCTGTGGGTTAACCCTGAGGCAAGGTATGTCAGGTTCAAGATGGAAGGGGAGACGCTGATAACATCCCATAAAGCCTTCATCAAACTCCAACACCAGCACCCCGAGACAAGGCTGGAGCTACTCGAGGAGTTCCCGGGTAGCATGTTGCTCGGCAAACGTGCTAAAAGCCCTCTTGGAGTAGAAGTACCTATTCTCCCAGCCTGGTTCGTAGACCCCGACTTGGGTACAGGAGTCGTGTACTCCGAACCCAGTGACGCCCCATACGATTACATTGCTCTAATGGATCTCAAGAGAGATAAAGGCCTCTTAGCGAAATACGATTTGGATCCGAGCATAGTCGACTCGATCAACCCTATTAAGATAATCGAGGTGCCGGGGGTTTCAGGGCATTACGCTCAGGCCATAGTTGAATCCATGGGTGTGAGAGACCAGTTCGACCCTAAGCTCGAGGACGCCACGAGCATAGTCTACAAGGAGGAGTTCTACAAAGGCTATATGATCGTGGAAGACCCCCTTGTCAAAGGCAAGCCTGTTAGAGAAGCCCGTGAGATAATCAAGAGAAAACTGCTTGAGTCAGGGGACGCTATAAGTTTCCTAGAGCTGAACAGGAAGGCCAGGTGCAGAGCTGGCGGAGAGATAATTGTAGCGAAGATAGTGGACCAGTGGTTCCTCGACTACACTAGCCCACAGCTCAAGAAGACCCTGACAGATTACATCGATAAAAAGCTTATTGTAAAGCCGGAGAAGTACAAGAAGGCTTTCATAGACTCGATAAACTGGCTTGAGAAAAGGCCTTGCGCCAGGAAGAGGGGGATAGGCACAAGGCTACCCTTCGACCAGGAGTGGATCATTGAGAGCCTAAGCGACTCGACAATATACATGGCCTTCTACACTATAGTCCACAAGCTCAGGGAGAAAGGGGTTTCACCGGATAGCTTGAAGCCTTCTCTCTTCGACTATGTCTTCCTAGGGGTCGGCGAGAGGGACAAGGTTGCGGCCGAGACCGGCTTGAACCCAGGCTTCCTCGAGGAGCTTAGGAGGGAGTTCGAGTACTGGTACCCTGTTGATCTAAGGCACACCTCTACACCGCATATATCAAACCACTTATCCTTCTACTTAATCCACCACGCCGTGATCTTCCCCGAGAAATACTGGCCGAGAGCCATATCGCTCAACGAGCCCGTTATCAGGGAGGGCGCTAAGATGAGCAAGAGTAAAGGCAACGTCATCAACCTTAGGGATATCGCCGAGAAATACTCGGCGGACTTATTCAGGCTCTACATAGCCTGGGCGGCTAACCTCGACACAGTCCTCGACTGGAGGGATAGGGATGTATCCTCTACAGCCGAGCTCATGCAGAAGTTCACCAGGATCATACTGGACGTTATCGAGGGCAGGTGCGTCAGCACCGGGGAGGATGTGGTGTCAAGGTGGTTTAAGAGCAAGTTCTACAAGTCGGTGAAGGCGGGCGAGGAGGCCTTGGAGAACCTCCAGGTGAGGGAGTACGTTCAAAACGTGTTCTTCAACATTATGAACCTCGTGGACAGGTACAGGGATATAAGAGGTTCAACTCCATGCGATATAAGGAGTGTTGTCGCAGACTGGTTGAGGGTGTTAAACCCGGTTATACCTCATTTAACAGAGGAGCTTTGGAGCATAATGGGCGGGAAAACGCTTCTCTCCACAGATCACTGGCCTGTTGACGTGGAGAAGTACTTCGACGAGACAGCCGAGGTCTTGGTCGACGAGGTGGAGGGGGTAGTTGAAGACGTGAAGAGTATCGTGGAGGCGGTGAAGAAGAATCCTCGGGAAATATACGTTGTAGTGGCATCGGAGTGGAAGAGAAAAGTCGTTGAGCTGGCTGAGAAGGGCTTCGAGCTAAGGGACGTTATCAGGGAGCTCTCTAAGGAGATAGGGCCCGGTAAAGAGAAGTTGATCGCGGAGGTTTACAGGGCTTGGAGAGCGGGTGGTGTAAGAAGGGAGGTAACCGGGATTCCAGTCGACCTCGAGGTAAAGGCTTTAAGAGACCTATCAGAGTACCTGGGGAGGAAGACGGGCGCCCGCATAGAGGTTCTATTGGAAGAGGAAGCTGAATCTAGGAAGATACCGAAAGCTGAGAAATCTCTTCCAGGGAAACCAGGAATATACATTGTTTTTGAGGGGCAGGGTTAATCATAGGGGTATATGACCCATCCTGTATACTCCTCCATCCCTCTAATCAACCCTACTTAACTATACCGCCCTCGAGAATCTGTGATGTTAAATTTTTATTCTAAGGCCTGCACATCTATCACTGAGTAAGGTGGTTGTACATGGAGTATCAATCCCTGCTTCTAAGAAACGCAAGAATTTTCACGGGCAGGGATTTTGTGGAAGGCAATATTTTGATCGAGGGCGGTAAGATCGTTGATATAAGTAAGAGAGAGCACCCTGCCGACAAGGTGATCGATGCTGAAGGACAGCCTGCTGTGCCGGGTGGGATAGACCTACACGCACATGTATATGACCCGGATTACATTCAGAACGAGGACTGGAAGACCGGTAGCTTGGCGGGCGCCTACGGTGGGATCACCACACTTATAGACATGCCTCTAAGGGTCTACGTGGACAACCTCGATGTCTTAAGAAAGAAGATAGAGGAGGCTAAGAAGAACTCCTACGTGAACTACGGTGTGACAGGGGGGTTCGTGAACGGTAGAAACAAGGACTCCGTGACACTGCTAGCGAAGGAAGGGGTTAAAACATTCAAGGTCTTCACGGCAAGGCCCTTTAGAGCCGAGGATCACGATATCCCGGATATATTTGAGCAGATCTCGAACGTGAACGGTGTAGCCATCGTCCACGCCGAGGATGACGCTTTAATAGAGCTGGGGGAGAGGAAGTACAGGTCGTTCGACAACCCCCTCTACTACCACCTCCACCGTACTGATAACGCGGAGGCGCTCGCTATACTCAAAGTCGGCTTCTACGCTTCTGAGACGAACGCTCAACTCCACATAGCCCACCTGAGTAGTGCGAAGGGGCTAGAGGCTGTGGCATTTGTGAGGAGGTACTACGGGAGGGTGACGGTTGAGACGTGCCCCCACTACCTTTACTTCACCCGCGACGACACGCTGAGGCTTGGAAACTACATTAAGGTAGCCCCTACTCTCAAGACTCAGGCTGATAGGGAGGCCTTGTGGAGGGGGCTTGACGCGGGCGCCATCGACGCGTACGTAAGCGACAATGCACCGGCCCCTAGATCCGAGAAAGAGAAGGATGCCTGGAGTGCCTGGGGCGGGATACCGAACTTGGAGATAATGATGCCCTTCCTCTACACCTTCGGCGTGGAGGGGAGGAGGATAACGTTCGAGACATTCGTCAACGTGACTTCCAGGAACCCCTCCCGCATACTCGGGTTATATCCCGTCAAGGGTGAGCTAGCCGTCGGCTCAGACGGGGACATCGTTGTCTTGGAGACGAGGAAGCCCCGTAGAATAAGCGCTTCAACACACCACCACAAGGTTGACTGGACACCGTGGGAGGGTCTTGAGCTGAAGGGGCACCCCTTGCACCTGCTAGTGAACGGGAGCGTCCTGATCGAGAAGGGGGAGCTTGTGGGTGAGCCGGGTCGCGGGGTCTACGTGGGTAACCTCATTAAACGTCATAGGAAAAGCTGAAATCGACTTCCCTCACAGAGACCTCTCTTTTAAACCTAATTGAGCTGAA
This sequence comes from Thermogladius sp., assembly GCA_022759365.1. Taxonomy (GTDB): domain Archaea; phylum Thermoproteota; class Thermoprotei_A; order Sulfolobales; family Desulfurococcaceae; genus Thermogladius. The sequence goes on from JAEMPJ010000017.1 coordinate 6,464, forward strand.
ATGATTGGATGGGGCTTTTGCTAGATCTGCTTTCCCTGTTGATACAGTACTACGTCCAGCTAGTTGCCATCATGAACCCGTTCTCAGCCCTACCTACCTTCGTATCCCTAACCCAGAGGCTTGAAACAAGAGAGAAGGACATTATCGTCAGGAGAGCTTCATGGGCTATGCTGGCGATAATGCTGTCTTTCACTTTCCTCGGCAACATTATCCTTGAGGCGTTCAATATTTCAATAGCCAGCTTGAGGATAGGGGGCGGGATCATACTGATGGTTCTAGCCATAGACATGCTCGGCGAGATGCCTAGGACCAAGAGGGTTGAGGCCAGGGACATGGCTGTAGTACCCATTGCAACCCCTCTCATAGTCGGCCCTGGTACCCTGACTACGATACTCCTTCTAACGAGCTCCGAGAGGACGCTGTTGAATACAGCTGTATTGATAGTAGCCGAGGTCGCGGCTGTTTTAACGACAATGCTCATCCTCAAGTTCTCCGGGGGTCTTGTAAGACTCTTGAGAGTCAGCACTGTGAGGGCTCTAGGTAGGTTTATGTCTATTATTATCGCTAGCGTAGCAGTCGACATGATCGCTAAGGGCATATACGCCTATATCGTAAGTTTCTACATGTAAATATGGTACATGTAAGAAGTTTCAAAAAGATAATTGTGAATCCAAATCCTTTTACTTCTTCTTACATACGTTAGCTTTATATATCTCCCTCATCGAGAAATATTATAACGAGACGGTGGAACAATATGAGTCCTAAATTACTGTCAACGATCTTTATAATTTTAATAATCATAGTGGGTGCAGCCGCCTTCTATGCTGGAATGAGCATGGCTCCGACAA
>JAEMPJ010000017.1:7411-43836 GCA_022759365.1 Thermogladius sp.
GGTGGCGGCCAGGCCTGGACCCCGCCTCAGACTATTAAAGCGGCTTGGGTGTACGTTGGGCCTATAGGAGACTTCGGTTGGACATACGCCCACGATGTTGCTAGGAGGGTTGTCCAAGAGCTGTACAAAGACTGGTTGCAGACCACTTACGTTGAGAGCGTTACAGCCGACCAGTTGCCCTCGGTTATAGATAACCTCGTGTCGCAGGGCTACAACGTGATATTTACCACGAGCTTCGACTTCATGGAGAACACTATTAAATCAGCTCAGAAGTACCCGAACGTCCTATTCTTCCACTGCTCTGGCTACATGAGGGCGCCCAACGTGGGCACATACTTCGCTGACTTATACCAGGCCTACTACCTCGACGGCTTACTAGCCGGCGCTCTAACCAAGACTGGCCAGATAGGGTACGTTGCCGCAGTTGAAACCCCCGAGGTTGTTAGGCACATAAACGCTTTTGCCATAGGAGCCCAGGAGGTTGCCCAGCAACTAGGAAAGAACATCACCGTTCATGTTATCGCGATAGGAGGCTGGGTTGCACCGGACAAGGCTAGGCAGGCCGTGCAAACACTATTCCAGACATACAATGTTGACACATTCGCCTTCACCGAGGACACGCCCACGGTGATCCAGACGGTTGAGCAGCTCTCCACCAGTACTGGTAAGCAACTATACGTGTTCAGCCACTACTCGCCAGGATACACATATGGCACAGACGTCGTGGTGTCAGGCCAGATAGTCCACTGGGAGGTCATATACGCGGATATCCTAGCTAAGATTAAGGCTGGGATCTACACCCCATACAACCTGCAGAACGTGGACTACTGGTATCTAATGAACACGGGCGCCGTGGATGCGGGTGCCTACATCTACCCGAATGGTACAGTAATGTACATCAACCCCAAGTTCATAGACGAGTTGAAGAGCATCACTGTGACCGATAAAGTTACCGGGATGAAGATGAGCGTCTACGACTTGTTCATGCTAAGGATGGAGGAGTTCAAGGAGGCCCCGTTGCTGGAGAACATAGAGGAGCAAGCGAACACACACGTCTACGAGACTGTCGTAGGCCTCAAGATACCGCCAGCTAAGCCAGGTGTATCTGAGCCGGCTACAAACTGGTCATGGAATATAGCCCCAGTCTTCGACCCGTTCACTGGCCCGCTGAGCTTCTGGAACATATCCAACCCGAGCCAGATAATAACAGTGCCAGCTGGCGCTAGACTAGGCCACGACGACTTATGGTCAATGCAGTACTATTTATACCCTGTCGTACATAGAGTAGGAGCAATCTAGGTAGTAGCATAGCAGTTGAGGGAGGTGCGAGGAGTGGAGAAGTCTAGTCAAAGAATTTTTTCCTCTAACCCCTCTCCTAAAACCCCTATTATAAGAGTGGAGAACATAGTCAAGAGGTTCCCAGGAGCTGTCGCCCTCGACAATGTTAGCGTAGAGTTCTACGAGGGCACTATTCACGCCATCCTGGGCGAGAATGGTTCAGGGAAGTCGACTCTAGTCAAAATATTGTCTGGCATCTACACGCCCGACGAGGGTGCAATTTACTACAAGGGCAAGAAAGTGACTATAGAGAACCCGATAAAAGCCCTGAGCCTAGGTATCTCCATGGTCTCCCAGAGCCCTGTTCTAATAGAAAGGTTGACTGTCGCAGAGAACTTGATGCTGGGGTTAAAGCAACTCGGCGTATTCGCCTCCTCTAAGAGTGTGCTGAAATTGTTCGAGGAGATAACGGAGAAAATAGGTATTAAGGTTGATCCCGAAGAGGATGTCTGGAAGCTGACCTACACCCAGAGACAGCTTGTCGAGATCGCCAGAGCCCTCATGCTGGGGTCGAAGGTCATAATATTAGACGAAGCCTTAACATACCTGCCACTAGAAGAACGCCGGAAGTTCTACCGCTATTTGCTTGAATTCAAGTCGAAGGGCGGTCTCGCGATACTGATAACCCACAAGATACCTGAGGCATTCGAGGTTTCGGACATGATCACTGTTCTCAGAAGAGGTAAACACGTTGGAACCGTGAAGACTTCGGAGACGAATTATGATGCTGTAAGGGAAATGATGTTCGCTGAGAGAGCGAAAGAAATAACGCTGGAAAGACTTATGGATGGCGTGCCCGGTGAAACAGTTCTCGAGGTAAGAGACCTCTGGGTGAAAAACGACTTCGGAACCTACGCCCTTAGAGGGATCTCGCTAGAGGTGAGAAGAGGCGAGGTTCTCGGACTCGCGGGTATTGTAGGGAACGGGCAGGTTGAGCTCGCCCAGGCGTTGATGGGCTTGAGGAGCGTTGAAAGAGGCTCCATTATAGTGCACGCTAACGGGAGAAGCTACGTGAACCCCGCGACCAAGACTCTGAGAAAAATAGGCGTAGGCTACATACCAGACCGACCCCTATCCCACGGGGTCTCAATAGACTACGGCCTGAGAGAGAACATAGCTGTTATGCCGGGTTATACAGGCCCGTTCATCAAGTGGGGGAGAATGACGAAGCTGGCGAGAGAGTTCATAGAGGTTCTCAACATTGTGACCCCGAGCCCTAAGACCCCGTTGAAGTATTTGAGTGGAGGCAACTTGATGAAGAGCCTTGTTGCGAGGGAGCTTGACCTAGCGAGAAGCGCCTTAGTGGCCTATAACCCGACAAGGGGCTTGGACGAGGTCACGAGCATTAAGGTTAGGAGGATGATCAAGGAGAAGGTTGTGAAGGATAAGATCGGTGTCCTGCTGATCAGCGAAGACCTCGACGAGATATTCCAGGTGAGCGATAGGATAGCCGTTATAAACGAGGGCAAGATTGTAGGTTTATTTGATGCAAAGTCTGCTAGTAGAGAGGAAGTAGAGAAGCTAATGGTGATGTAGTAGTGGTAAGCATAGTTGTCGTAAGAAGAGTCAAGCCAGTCCCCTACTTTATTGTCCCGATACTAGCCCTGTTGATCGGCATCGGCGTAAGCATTGTGATACTATTCTTCCTAACAGGCTACATGGTTCAGCCAATGGACGTCCTGGTCTCTATTTGGACAGGCCTCTCACAGCCGAACGTGATCGCCAATATATTCCTGATATTAACCATAGTAGGGTTCTCGCTTGCAATGAGCTTTAAGGGAGGAATATACAATATCGGCGGGGAAGGCCAGTTCTGGATGGCGGCTTGGACGATCGTGTGGCTGGTGTTCACGACTCCAATAATAGTATCCCAAGCACCGCTGGTGTCGAAGCTTATAGCCCTGGTAGCAGGGTTCATAGCAGGGTTCGCCTGGGGGTTCCTCGCTGGGATCCTAAGGGGGTACGTGGGGGTAGACGAGGTCCCGTTGACGCTGATGATGAACTACGTTGCGTATTACCTAATAGACTGGCTTGTCATGATCCCCGGTAGCCCGTGGAGAGACATCTATGGGTACGCTAAGACTCGCTCCCTACCGCAAACCCTTCAATACTCGATTATCCCCGGCACTACAGTCTCAGTGGAGATGATTATAGTAACAATTGTAATCGGAGTCCTAATATGGTTGATCCTAGACTACACTAGGCTAGGGCTAACTATAAAGATACACGGCAGCAATGTTAACCTGTTGAGGAGTGCTGGCTACAGTGTCCCTTTGACGGCTGCTCTAACTCTAGCTTTGTCAGGCGGCTTCATCGGGATCGCAGGCGTCGTCTACCTGTCTGGTGTAACACCGAGTATAAGGGTACCCGTGGAGACAAGTACCTCGGGGTTCGGCTACCTAGGGATACTTGTAACATGGCTCTCAATGCTGGAGTTGTTCGCTGTCCCTATAGCAGCATACGTGGTCAGTAGCCTGTACAACGCGGGGTTCACTCTCATGGCGATAAAGGGGACTCAGCAAGCAGGTGTAACAGCGGGTGTCACAAACGTTTTCATCGGGAGCGTACTCTTAACCTACGCTCTGCTAATAACGATATCCGAGTACGAGATTAGGATAGTGTGGTGAGAGACATGGATGCAGCTTTTACAGGTTTCCTGGACATAATGATATCGTCTGCAGGGCTGTTCGTAGCATTCTACCTCATGGCTCTAGGCCACTCCATAGTTGAGAAGAGCGGCATTTTGAACCTCGCGATAGACGGAATGTTCGCCCTCTCGGCTACCCTCGCGTTCTTCGCCGATGTATTCTACGGCAACGACCTATTGAGGTCATTCCTCCTGTCAGCTGTGGTAATAGCCTTCTTCGGGCTGTTCATGGCGTTCGTCCTGACGAAATTCCCGGTCAGCCACGGTGCTGTAGGGTTGTCCTTGATGTTCCTGATGTACGGTCTATCAAGCGTGATAGGCTATGGGCCCAGGATAGTTCAAGCCACGATGTCGAACTTCTCACCCGGGATCTCATTGTCCCTCGAGGAGAGGATAGCAGGCTACCTGATAATGGTAGCCCTCTCGGTATTCGCGTACTGGTTCATTGAGAAAACGAAGATCGGGGTATCAATCAAAGCATCCGGCGAGGACCCGGCGGCTGCTGAGGCGTTGGGAGTGAACGTCCTCGTGTCGAGGCTTGTAGCAGCTGCGATCGGGTTCACGATGATAGGCCTTGGTGGAGCAGCGTACATGAACTTCTATGTGAGGTTGTGGGATGAGAGGGCTGTGATATTGAGCGGGTACGGGTGGCTGGCGTTCTCGATTGCTTTAAGCGGTGGAAGACACCCGTTAGTAGTGTTGCTGACATCGTTCATATTCTCAATACTAGTCCACTCGAGCCTCCAGCTAGTAGCATGGTACGGTATATCGAGGGAGCTCTCGTACTCTCTGCCGTTCATCGTCGCTATAATATCCATGACGATCTACATGGCGACACCGTTGAGACGGCGGCTGGCGTCACCTAAAGGCCTGGGGAGAATATACTTCAGGGAGGAGAGGACAGTCTAAACCCAACCTTTTTTCTCTTCTCTTGCTTCTTTAACCCTTTAAACCTCCTCTATTCCACATTTAGAGCTAGGTGTTTCATGGTTGAGCAAGATAGCTTTAATATCGCTGATCCTAGCTGTCTTAGGAGTCTCCTTGATAGTTGTCTCCTTTACTCTACCCAGGGAGCTAGGCTTGAAAAAACAGCACACTCTTAATCTCGGAGGCCAGTCTTCAGCGAGTGTGGAGACGTGGCTTGACAGTGGAGACCAGGTAGCGGTTACTCTACCAGCACTATCAAACGGCTCTATTGCAATTTCAGGCAGTGAATACAACTACACGGATGTGTTCTACGATGTTGCATCGTTCACAATATTCTTCAATGGCCCAAGCGGGTTGTACAACATCAGTATCCGAGTCCAAGGGAGGCTTAGCCTTGTCAACGTGAGCGTGGTCGGGTATAAGTATAGCGTGGTACAAAACATTGTATCCGCAGTAGGGTTTACCACACTTGTAGCCGGCCCGGGCCTCTACTACGGCTACCACTTGACGAGGAGGCAGCCCGACACTAGAGAGGGTAGTGTCGGCGGTGTCAGCGTGGTCTGCAGGACTCTCGGCTATGACAGACATAGATGCACGATCAAGCCTGTAGAGCACGGTGCCGAAAACCCTCTGGGAGAAGAAATGTTGTCAGCCTTACACCGGTTCCTCGAGGAAAAAGGGTATCAGTGGAGGGTGTTGAAAGATAGAGTGCTGTTCGCTCGGCATAAAACCGGGAGGAACGAGCTGACGATCATAGTCGGCCCCAGCCAGGTTAGCGTTGACTACCGTGTCAGAAAGCTGCTTGCTAAGGGCAGTAGGGATCTGGAATGGGTTTTCGGGGAGGCGTTCGAGCTCGCGTCTCTGATTTCGGAGAGACTCGGCGGGAACCCGGGTTCCAAGGTTGCTAATGGTTAAAAACCAGCTTCTTTCATTTAATTAAACTGTGATGATGAGGAATCCTGGGCTGCGACTAGTGTTGAAGGCCCCGCATAGCTGATGACACTGCTAGGTAACATTTTTATTTCCTACCCGTCTAAATCAACATGGTGTCGGGTAATGGCTAAGTACAAGGTTGAGATAAGCCCTAGAGAAAACTGTATATCAGACATGGTTTGTGTATCGATCTGCCCCGACGTATTCGAGATGAGCCCCGAGGACAACAAGTCGCAGATAGTTGAGAAATACCGTGTGGACAAATCCAATAACGCTGTAGGCATAGTGCCCGAGGACTTGAAGAGCTGTGTTGAAGACGCTGCCGCCGCGTGCCCGGTTCAGATAATACATGTTGTAAAGGTCGAGTAAACGTTTTTTCCTTCAAAAAAGTTTTCCTCCCAGATGAAAGGTGGTTTCACACGAGCCCTCTACCCTCATGGGTCGAAGACCTAATTCTGAAAACCCTTGTCAAGAGTATTGAATACCCAACCGTGCTAGGGGAGAGCTACGAGGAGATAGTGGATTTCTACAAGGAGGTTTTAAGTAGTCACGGGGTACATGTTACAGTCCACAGGGTGGACGACGAGTACGTTAAGAAGACCATTCCAAGAGAGTATAACCCGGATAAACCAAGGTACATCCTGCTGGCTAGGATTGGGAGCGGGGAGAAAACCCTCCAGTTCAACGGACACTACGACGTTGTCGCACCCGGGGAAGGCTGGGAGACGCCTCCATTCAAGGCTGTTGTTAGAGAGGGCCGAGTCTACGGGAGGGGGTCGACGGATATGAAGGGCGGGATAGCATCGGTCGTAGGCGCCTTGGCTTACCTTGCCTCAACTAGGGAGCCAGAGATAGTGGTGGAGGCGGCTCTCGTACCCGACGAGGAGATAGGTGGTTTAACCGGGACCGGCTACCTTGTGGACGTGCTGGGTAGTAGACCCGACTGGGCCCTGATAGCCGAGCCCAGCGGAATCAACAACATCTATATTGGCCACAGAGGGGGTGTTTGGGCGATGGTTAAAGTCTACGGTAGGCAGGCGCACGGCTCGACGCCCTGGCTCGGGGATAACGCCTTCGAGAAGATGGTGTACCTAGCCAAGGCCTTCATAGAGGAGTACAAGCCTAGACTAGCTGGGAAGAGGAGTAGTTTCAAGTATGAGATGGAGGAGGCCTCGACGCCCACGCTAACACTCGGGGGCCGGCTCGTGGCCCCGGGCTCGATCAACATTGTCCCAGGCATGGTGGGCTTCAGTATTGATAGGAGGTTGATAATAGAGGAGAAGGCCGACGACGTAGTGGAGGAGTTGAGGGGCTTCCTCAAGGAGGCTTCGAGCAGGCTCGGGGTTACAGCCGAGTTGGAGGTCATGGAGAAGTCCGACCCAGCCTTAACAAACCCGGAAGCCCTAATTGTTAAAGCCGTGGAGGAGTCTTCGGCGAGCGTGCTAGGCCAGAGACCGAGCAAGACTATCTGTGTGGGCGGGCTAGACCTAAGGTACTACGCTAGGAGGGGTGTGGAGGTAGTCGCCTACGGGCCTGGGGAAGTTGGGTTGGCCCACAAGGTCAACGAATTCGTTAAAGTGAGCGACCTAGTGAAGATGGCTGAAGTCTACGTCGACCTTGTCCGCAGGTTGGAGTCTTATAAATGATCTCAACCACAGTACATGGTTTTTTACCCTAGACACGTCTCCTCAACTTGAGTGGAGTCGTTTATGCCGATGAGGATACTGATCGCCAACCGCGGCGAGATAGCTGTCAGGATAGCTAGGAGTATAATCGAGATGGGCCACACCCCTCTGGGAGTCTACACTTCAATAGATGGGAACAGCCTCCACAGGCGTTTCGTCCACGAGGATGCAGAGGTCTCGAGCTACCTCGACATAGATGAGATAATTGAAGCGGCTATACACTTGGGGGCGGACGCGATCCACCCAGGCTACGGCTTCCTAAGCGAGAAGAGCGAGTTCGCTAGGAGGGTGATTAACAAGGGGCTTACGTGGATTGGGCCTTCACCCGAAGTGATGGATAGGGCAGGGGATAAACTCGGGTTGAAGGAGACGGCTGTGAAGCTAGGGCTACCGACGCTCCCCTACACCCTTGTACGGGATGCAAGGGATGTAGAGGAGTTCGCGAGGGAGCACGGCTACCCTGTGGTGCTGAAGGCGGCCGGCGGGGGAGGGGGTATTGGCATGAGGGTGATCAACGACGCATCTGAGATTGAAAGCAAGCTCGAGCTCTCGTTGATGGAGGTTGGGAAGGCCTTCAAGGACACGAGGGTTTACGTTGAACCATACCTTGATAAGAGCAAGCATATCGAGGTACAGGTCATCGGAGACGGCGAGAAGGTGATCCACTTATATGAGAGGGAGTGCTCTATCCAGTTCAGATACCAGAAGATCATTGAGGAGGCCCCATCACCATCGATATCTCCCGAGGAGAGGAGGGAGATCGTGGGTACTGCCGTCGAGTTGATGAAGGCCCTAGGCTATGACAACGCGGGCACTGTTGAATTCATATTCGATGTTAAGAAGCGGAGGTTCTACCTCATGGAGGTCAACGCTAGGATCCAGGTCGAGCACCCGGTGACAGAGATGGTTACAGGCATTGATATCGTTAAGATGCAGGTTGAGGTCGCCTTCGAGAGAGCGCTTGGGTTGAGGCAGGATGATATAGTTTTGAGAGGGCACTCCATAGAGGCCAGGATACAAGCGGTTAACCCCCTCGACTTCTCTGGGTCGCCGGGCCATATAACTAGGTTAATAGAGCCCTCTGGCCCCGGGGTTAGAGTCGACTCGGGTGTTGCCGCGGGCTCCTACGTATCACTCGAATACACCCCCCTGATCTCAAAGGTGATAGTCTACGGCCGGGATAGGGATGAAGCTTTGAAGAGGCTTCGGAGAGCCCTGGACGAGTATGTGATCGAGGGTATCCAAACGAACATACCTTTCATAAAAGCAGTGTTGTCGTCCGAGGAATTCAAGAACTCCACGCATACAACGCGGTTCGTAGAGGAAAACATGGATGTGTTGAAGAAGAAAATCGAGGAGGAGCTCGCCGCGCAAGCTCTAGCTACAGCCGTCGTCAGCTTTGTTAAACCAGACTTCAACAAGGTTTTCAGGGCCAGGAGGATTGTGGAGAAGAGCCCTGAGAGCCGTGTTGAAGAGGTGAAGAGGAGGGCCTGGACATACTGGAGCCTAGCGAGAAGCAAGCTGAAAAGGAAGTAGGTTATTTATACAGTTATTTATGGACACGCTGATGTAAATGCGCCTGGTTTTTCATCCTTAATATTTAGGAAAAATATTATCTTAGACTTACTTCACCCGCGGATAAGGAAAAGCATTAAAAACCTTGGTGGGTGTAGTAATGAAATCGAACAAGTGGATTGAGGAGGTTCCCCCATATGAGTAAACCCAAGGAGAAGAGATTCGTCTTATGGCTAGAGGAACTAAGGAAAGAAGACGTACCTTTGGTTGGAGGCAAGAATGCTAACCTCGGCGAGATGATCTCTGCAGGGATACCAATACCGCCGGGGTTTGCTGTCACCTCCTATGCGTTCAAGTACTTCCTAGATAAAACAGGGTTGGCTGAGAAGATCTACCCGATGCTCAACAAGCTCGACGTAAACAACACGAAGGAGCTCGAGGAGACGACTGCGAAAGTAAGGCAGATGATACTTGAGCAACCCATGCCGCCGGAGGTTGAAGAGGAGATTAAGAAATACTACAGGGAGCTCGCGAAGAGGCTTGGGATGAAGCCTTCAGAGCTGAGAGTAGCTGTCAGGAGCAGTGCTACAGCGGAGGATATACCTGAGGCAAGCTTCGCGGGCCAGCAGGACACGTATCTTAACGTTTACGGCGAGGACAGCGTAGTCTACCATGTTAAGAGGTGTTGGGCAAGCCTCTTCACGGCTAGAGCAGTCTTCTACCGTGTAGCACATGGGATACCGCACGAGAAGACGCTGATGGGCGTCACAGTGCAGAAGATGGTGAACAGCAAGGTCGCCGGCGTGATGTTCACACTCCACCCTGTTAAAGGAGACGAGAATGTGGTGGTCATCGAGGGTAGCTGGGGTCTAGGCGAGTCGGTTGTGGCCGGTAAGGTCACTCCAGACGAGTTTGTAGTGGAGAAATCAACTCTAAGCATTGTGGAAAAGAGGATCAACAAGAAGGTATCGTTCATCACCTTCAACCCGGCAAAAGGGAGGAATGTAGAGTACAAGTGGGATGAGTCCAAGGGTAAGTGGGTAGACGATGAGGGTAATGAGGCTGACGTCCCGCTCGCCAAGATAGCTCACCCAGACAAGCAGGCTATGACCGAGGAGGAGGTTAAGAAGCTGGCAGAGCTCGCCATCTTGATCCAGAAGCACTACGGCAGGCACATGGACATAGAGTGGGCGATAGACCTAGACCTACCCTTCCCCAGCAACGTGTTCATCACGCAGGCTAGGCCGGAGACCTACTGGAGCATGGGTAGGGCGAAGGAGAAGAAGGTTGCCGCCGCTGAGGCGAGGAAGACTGTCAGGCTTTCAGAGGCGAAGGTGCTGGTTAAGGGATTGCCCGCGAGCCCTGGCGTGGGTGCGGGCAAGGCTAGGATAATATTTGACCCGAAGAGCAAGGAGGCTGAGGAGTTCGCGCAGGGCGATATCCTCGTAACCAAGATGACGGATCCAGACTGGGTTCCACTAATGAAGAAGGCCGCGGCGATCGTGACAGACGAGGGCGGTATGACCAGCCACGCGGCGATCGTTGGTAGGGAGCTCGGGATACCCGTCGTGGTGGGCACTAGGGAGGCTACCAAGGTTATACCCAACGGCGCTGACATAACTGTTGACGCCAGCAGTGGTGTAGTGTACGAGGGCATCGTGGAGGAATTAGTGGGTAAACCAGCAGCAGCCCCGGCACAGGCCCCGGCTCAAGCTGTTGTCTCAGTTGGTATAAGTAGGGAGGAGTTGCTACCATTATACCCTGTGACAGCGACGAAGATCTACATGAACCTAGGCGAGCCGGACGCTATAGACAAGTACAAGGATCTACCCTTCGACGGCATCGGCTTGATGAGGATCGAGTTCATCTTCACCGACTGGGTTGGCTACCACCCGCTGTACCTGATAAAGGAGAAGAAAGAGGATCTGCTGGTCAATAAGCTGGCAGAGGGTATAGCAAAGGTCGCGAGGGCCATCTACCCGAGGCCGGTGGTAGTCAGGTTCAGCGACTTCAGAACCAACGAGTACAGGGGGTTGAAGGGAGGCGAGGAGTTCGAGGGCGAGGAGAGGAACCCGATGATCGGGTGGAGAGGTGTAAGCAGGTACATTAACCCCAAGTACCAGCCCGCCTTCAGGCTGGAGGTTAGAGCTATAAGGAAAGTGAGAGAGGAGATGGGGCTAACCAATGTGTGGGTGATGTTCCCATTCGTCAGGACGACATGGGAGATCCAGCAGGCGTTGAAGCTAATGGAGGAGGAGGGCCTTAAGAGGGGCAAGGACTTCAAGGTCTGGGCGATGGCCGAGGTACCCAGCGTAGTCTTCCTAGCCGACAAGTTCGCGGAGTATGTAGACGGGTTCAGTATAGGTAGCAACGACCTAACACAGCTAGTGCTGGGTGCGGACAGGGACAGCGACATACTCGCGAACATGGGCTACTTCGACGAGAGAGATCCAGCTGTCAAAGAGGCTATCAAGATGCTAATAGAGAAGGCTCACAGCAAAGGCGCTACAGTGAGCATCTGCGGCCAGGCCCCAAGCGTCTACCCAGAGTTCACTGAGTTCCTGGTGAGGCTGGGCATAGACAGCATTAGCGTCAACCCCGACGTGGTTGTGTCGACTAGGAGGCTTGTAGCCAGCATTGAGAGAAAGATCATGCTGGAGAAGCTAGACGCTATAATGAAGAAGCTGAACCTGTAGACCCCTTTTTCTCACGAAGATTTTTTATTTATCCTATCTATTTCTCAACATGGGTATCCGCATGGTTAAGAGAGTTGTAATACTCGGTGCCTCCGGGAGAGACTTCCACAACTTCAACGTCTACTTCCGTGACAACCCCGAGTACAGGGTTGTAGCCTTCCTCCAAACACAGATCAAAGGGCTGAGCACCAGGGTTTACCCTCCCGAGCTAGCTGGCAGCCTATATCCAAACGGGATACCCATTCTAGGAATAGGCTACCTGGAGAGGCTGGCTGAGAACCCGGGCTTCGACGAGGCCGTTTTATCCTACAGCGACCTCACCTTCCAGGAGCTGGGCGAAGTGGTCTCGAGAGTTTTGAAGACCGGTGCGAGCTTCAGGATACTGGGCTTCAAGGACACCATGCTCGAGAGCATCAAACCCGTGATAGCTGTTACAGGAGTTAAAACTGGAGTAGGGAAGAGCAGTGTATCACGCGAGATCGCTTTGGAGCTCAGGTCCCGCGGCCTCAGAGTCGGTATCGTAAGGCATCCAATGCCCTACGGCGATGTCTTTTACCCGGTTCAGAGGTTTGAGAAGCCTGAGGATCTAGATAAATACGGTTTAACGATCGAGGAGAGGGAGGAGTACGAGCACTACGTTAAGAGAGGCTTCACAGTCTTCGCGGGCGTCGACTACGGTAGGATTCTCAGGGAAGCCGAGAAATCGAGCGACGTAATACTATGGGATGGAGGGAACAACGACTTCCCGTTCTACAAGCCGGACTTCTATATAACGGTGGCAGACGCTATGAGGCCGGGGCTGGAGACATCGGCTTTCCCAGGCATGGTCAACCTGCTTGCCGCAGACCACGTAATCGTGAACAAGGCTGACCAAGCAAGTAGGGAAGTCTTGGAGAGCCTCGTCGACAAAATAAAGAAGCTGAACCCCAAGGCGGGTGTAAGCATAGCTGTAAGCGAGGTATTCATTGAGGAAGGCGAGCCGAAGGGCGTTAAAAGAGTAGTCGTGGTCGAGGACGCCCCCACTGTCACGCACGGCGGGGCCAGCTACGCCGCTGGCTATGTGGCGGCAAAGAAGTACGGCCTCGAGGTCGTCGACCCCAGGGAGTACGCGAAGGGATCTATTAAAAGAGTCTACGAGGAGTTCAAGGGGATAGGCCCCGTTATACCTAGCATGGGCTATAACCAGGAGCAGTTGAGGGATCTAGAGGAGACACTCAACGCTGTCCCAGCCGACGCAGTTCTCCTCGCGACCCCGAGCGATATCACGAGGTTGATCAAGCTGAATAAACCTGCATTCCACGTCTCCTTCAGGGTAAAGATCTTAGAGGGGCCTTCATTCAAGGAGATAGTAGATATGTTCCTGGAGAAGGCTAGTAAAAAATATGTTTTCTAACGCTTCCTAATCAACATTATAGCGAGAGCTACTACGATTACAACTATAGCCACGATCGCTCCAACTATCCCAAGGCTAAGGCCTGCTCCAGTAGGCTGTTGCATGCTAGTTGTAGTACTCGTGGTCGACTGAGTCGTCAGGGTTGTAGTAGAGGTGGTTGTGGCTGGGGTCGTCGGTGAAGCCGAGGTGGTTGTAGTAGTCGCTGGAGGCGTTGTCCGAGACGCGGTAGTAGTCGTGGCTCTCGTAGTAGTTGTCTGAGGAGGTGTGGTTGTTGTCGGGATCTGTTGCACTACGGTGGGCGGCGCCTCAGCTTCCACGGAAAAGTTCCCTAGGCTTGAGAGGTCTGCGACCCCGTTTACAACGGGTATTACCGTGGCTTTTAACGGGTTGTCCGAGTACTGTATGTATACATAGGCGTTTGAGAGGTTTGTCTCAATAACCCGACTGCCCGGATCTAATGAAGCGTATGAGGTGGAGTTAGCTCTCGCGAACCCCACGAGGTAAACGCTGAACCCGCTCCCCCTCCACGCCAATCTCACGGGTACATCAGTGTAGTTCCCGTACACGTTCACCTTATTGTTGTAAACCAGGAATGTCGAGTCAACCACCTTGACAGTCAAGTTTCCAGCGCCCGGCCCAGCTCTCAGCGGTATTAGTGTGAAGTTGCCGTTGGGGTAGAGGACTAGAATAACATAGTTGTAGGTTGGGAGGCAGAAGGTTGTAGTAGGTGAAGGGCATTGGTATAAGGGTGCCCCCGCACCTCCTGATATAATCCACGCCGTGTTCGCCGTTATGTTCTCAGCGTACCCGTGCCAGTGGCTTTGCAGGACTATCCGTGGGGGAGTAGTGAGGTTTGATATAAAGTTCAGGATGAGGGACGCCTTATCAGGCTCCTCGTCCTGCATGTTGTGTGCTACATAAGGGTAGAGCGGCCTGTGGAATGAAAGTATTAGCGATCTATTCCCGAGGTTTGTGGAGGCTAGCGTCAAGCCCTGGTTTAGTTCGTCTATAGAGCCCTCGTCGTTCAACGCGACAAGCCTCCAGCCAGTGATATTGTCGAACAGGGTTGTAGTGTTCCCTATGTAAGTGGTGTAGTAGCCCCACGACTGTCCCCCGTATGCTTCATCGTGGTTTCCTACAACAGGTATGAAATTCTCGAACCTAGCCTGGACGACCAACCCGTAGAAGGCCTTGTACTGGTCAAGGGTGCCGAAGGACACGAAGTCTCCCCCGCCCACGGTGGCCTGAGGGTAAATGGAGCTGATCTCGTTTAAGATGTCCACGAAGACGCTTGGGAACACTACTGAGGCGGGCCCGCTGGTCGCTGAAGGCCTGTCGTCGCCCCAGAAGGCGACTATGTAGTAGGGGAGGTTGACTGGTATCGGCTTTAAGGTCAGTTGCTGGAGTGGAGTTGTCTCTGAGTTTCCGAGGGGAGTATACGATAGGAGTAGGCTTACTAAGAGGACTATTAGGAGAAGTTTAAGAGGCCTACGCATCTTGCCGCACCAATCTAAGTTTAAGCACTCGTGTTTTAAAACCTGATTACCAATAGCTAGGCTTGTATCGGTGGATTAGTAGTGGGTGTAAGACTAGCAGGCGAGGTTATAGCTGTACCTGATTTGACGGCGATCGTCCAAGGGCTAGTCTCAAAGCTCGTTGAAGAAGGCGTGATCAAGGGTAGGATTGTGATAAGGAAGGAGATACTGGCCTATCTAGAGCAGGCTGCTCTAAGAGGTCAAGCAGTCGGCTACGCAGGGCTGGAGGAGTTGAAGAAGTTGAGGGCGCTGAGCGAGAAGGGCTTGGTCGGGCTGGAGTATGCTGGCGGCGACTCAATACACTTCAGGGGGGAGGTGGATGAGAGCACCCTCAACATGGTTGTGAGAGACTACGCGAGCCAGGTCGGAGGCCTCATTGTGACAGGGAGCAGAGTTCAGAAGATGATTGCTGAGGCCATGGGGTTGGAGGTGTTGTTCTACGAGCAGGAGGGTAGAGGAATGTTATCTTTTGAGAAATTCTTCGATGAGGACACTATGAGCGTCCACATAAAGGAGAACACTCAGCCTGTGGCGAAGAAGGGGAGGCCGGGTGATTGGAGGTATGTTAAGATCGGTAACGCTGTCTTCACGAGGAGGGAGATCGAGGAGATGGCCAACGAGATTGTGGAGGAGGCGAGGAGGCGAGAGGACAGCTTCATAGAGATAGACAGGCCCGGCTCATCCATAATCCAGCTGGGTGTCTACAGGATCGTCATAACGAGGCCTCCAATGAGCGATGGATGGGAGCTAACTATCGTGAAGCCTTTGAAGAGGCTTAAGCTAGAGGATTACAACCTGCCGGCCAAGTTGATCAACAGGCTTAACGAGAGGGCCGAGGGCATCCTCATAGCGGGGGCGCCCGGCATGGGTAAAACAACCTTCGCGCAGGCGTTGGCGGAGTACTATTCTAGGAGGGGTAAAATCGTCAAGACTATTGAAAGCCCCAGGGATATGATCCTGCCCGAGGATATCACGCAGTATAGCAAGACATATGCGGATCCGGAAGAGCTCCACGACATCCTCCTGCTGTCTAGGCCCGACTACACGGTGTTCGACGAGATGAGGACGGATGAGGACTTCAAGCTGTACGCTGACCTCAGGCTGGCGGGTATAGGTATGATAGGTGTAGTACACGCGACAAGCCCGATCGACGCTATCCAGAGGTTTATAGGTAGGGTGGAGCTGGGCATGATACCATCCCTCGTGGACACGGTGATCTTCATCAGGAATGGGTTTGTGGACAAGGTCTACGATGTAAGGATGACGGTGAAACTCCCAACGGGGCTCCGGGAGGCTGAGTTATCGAGGCCTGTTGTGGAGGTGAGGGACTTCATGACAGACGAGTTAGAGTACGAGATATACACCTTCGGCGAGCAGACAGTCGTAGTACCTGTCAGGAAGCTGAAGTTCGGGAGAAGAGGCGGGGACAAGCTTTACACCCAGCTTGAAAAGCTCTTCCCGGGGGCTAGAATAGAGGAGAGCGATGAGGGGATAGTAATATCCATACCGAGGGACTCGGCTAACAAATACGTTAAGTCTATGAGGAAGATAAAGAGGCTCATGGAGAAGTACAAGGTCAACATAAGGGTTAGAATAGAGTAGTCTACTTCTCCAAGTACTCCCTCAACGGCCTCACGCCTAGGGCAAGCGTTAAAAGGTTATCCAGCTTAAGGAAGCTGGGCTTCTCGAGCCTGCTCAAGGGCACCTTGTACCCTCCGCTCCTCGTCTCCTCTAGATCACTAATCGGTATGAAAAACCACTCGCCTTCACCTATGATCTTCACCGCGATGAAAGGCATGCCGCCAGACCTCCTAGCGAACTCTACGAGTTTATCGACCTGGTGCCTGGGGATGTAGATGTCTCTTTTCCTAGACCTCGTGGTCTTAACCTCAAAGGCGAAGACCACCCCGTTCTTGATCGCGACTACATCAGGGTATAGGAGCCTCTTAGCCTTAGACCCGCTCGCGGGAGCCCTCATGACCGCGAAGCCCTTGTCCCACAGCTTCATCGCTAGATCTCTTTCATGGGCGAAACCCCTCCTCCTATTAGACACCTGCGACCACTCTCGAAATGTTTATTAGTACGCGCAGGGGGAAATAATATAATGCTTGCGTGGTGAATCCTATGAGTATTAGAGTAATAGCTCTCCTATTAACAATCGTATTCTCGATGGCAATAGTCTTACCAGGAGCACAGTTAGCAACAGGTGAGGCACCCACACTGCCGGGCATCGTCTACAACCCGTGGAAGACGCCGTCATCCAACGTCTCGATGAATAAGCCTGTTGTAGCCTTCCCAGGGGACACGATCTACATACAGCTGAAGGACGCTTACTCAGGCGTGTCCGTTAGCGGGGGCTATATATGGACCGTCAAGCTCGTGGGTAGCTCCCTCAAGCTATTCAACTACACTGTAACCGCAGTGAACAACGGTGGGGTAGTGTCGGTCAAGCTCCCCCAGGATGTTGAGGGAGGCGTCTACGATATCGTCCTGACCGGAAGCCAATCCCTCTACCTGCCGAGGAGCCTGTGGGTCATCAAGACGCTCGGCGACGTGCTACGGATAGTTCATTTCTCAGACCAGCACTACGGGGCCGGGACTCCCAACATCATTATAGGCGATGAGAACAAATTCGCGGGCTACCTGGTGACAGGGTTGCTTAACCCGGATATCGTTATAGACACTGGTGATATAGCTGACACCGCCTCCGAGACCCAGTATCAGCAGGCAGTCTCATTCGAGTACGCCCTCCTATACAGCTTCCCCATATTCGGGAACCCCGGTAACCACGACTTCCCTAATGATCAATACATCAACTACTTTGGCGACACCCAGTGGTATAGGGTTATAGGAGGCAGGATCCTCGTTGTCGCTGTCAACACCAGGGAGGAAGGTCCTCTCGACTGGGATCAAATAGTCTTCCTCGAAAACACGCTTAAACAGTACTCTAACATCCCAATTAAAATACTCTTAATGCACCACCCGATGTTCTACTACCAGGGTGAGCTTGTTACAAGCAGTAGCGACACCCAGACTCTGAGACCCTACGTGCCCGGAGGCCCGTGGACGCCTCTGAGCAGCTATTGGAGCGGTAACATGACAAGCTTCTTCTACACCCTCAGGTTGATTGAGGACTACAATGTGACATATGTTTTGGCCGGGCACGTTCACAGAGACCTGTTCGTGAAGTACACGAGCACTAGAACCAACACTACTACATACTTCTTAACGGTCACGACTCTCGGCATGGGTTCAGCAATCTATGATGGATTAGACTACTACGCCTTGAACACGAAGGACGGGTCACTGTCCTTCCCTATCGTACCTTCAACCTTCATAGGGTTCAGCAATATCACTGGAGCGCTCGCGCAGAACTATAAGCCGAACCACGCCATGAACTCTATACCAATAGGCATATACCCGGCTGTGAACGATTATGGTCAAGCCAACATGTCCTACATACCGGCTGTGCTATACCAGACACCACACGCCTATATTGTGAATGCATTCAACAACCTCACATACCTCAATTTATCCGGTGTCGTGGTGTGGGCTCTACCGTGGAGGGGCGACTTCATATTCAACACGATTAGGACTATCGGGAACGCTCACGTGGAGGTCGTGGACAAACTCCTAGTGGGTGACAGGCTTTTCGTGGCGCTGAATATAAGCCTGCCAAGCCGCTCGGGCGTCGAGTTCTCGCTCGCTAACACTCCCGACAACACCCCGCCTACAGTGAGCATTAAACTCACAGTGCCGAGCGTCCCCACTCTCGGGAGGCAGCTCACAGTATACCTGGACTTAATGGACAGCGAGTGGGGTCCAAAGGATATTAATATAACTTACACATACGACGGCAAGACTATACCGATACAGCCAACCCTCAGTAGCCCCGGGACTCTTGCCTACCCGTTCTCCACCTTCACCTACCTGCTAACCCTACCATCCCCAAGCGGGAGTCAACCAGCCTCGGCCTACCTGAATGTCACGGGCTGGGACAACGCTGGCCACACAGTGTCGACAGTCTTCAAGATCACCTTCTACCCGGCTGGGCAGACACCGACGGCTACACCAATAGAGACGCTCACAACCACTACAACAACCACTTACCAGACAACGACCACTACCACTACCTCTAGTACCACTATTACAACCACTACAACAACTGCCACGACTACTTCCACCACTACATCAACTACTACACAGCCAACTACGACAACCCAGCAAGGATCGAGCGCGCTGTGGCTGATAGCAATCGTAGTGATACTAGTTGTAGTTGTACTCGCTGTAGTTCTCATGGCTAAGAGGAGGTAAAACTAGTAATAAAACATTTTTTAGCCACACCCCTTTTAAATTATATATCACCGGAGGTGTAATGTTGAATAAACTATACCTACTCCTAGTCCTAGCAGTTGTCGCTCTATCCATAATATACCCGCTGACCACTGGGAGTATAGCCTACGCTGAGACCAAGAAGGTCACAGTGATGGTTGACCTAGCGCACGGCGAGTCCGATAAGTACCTGAGCTATATCATGGGCAATATAACGTTTGTCAACTGGGTTGTGAACAAGGATCCGATCACGAGCGATAAGCTGGCTAACGTCGACATACTCCTGATAGGTCAGCCGACCGTCGCCTTGAGCGCGGATGAGATCACCGCCATAATAAACTGGCTCAACACTGGTAACAAGGCCCTGTGGGTTGGCGGTGACAGCGACTACGGGAACGGGTACCAGACAATCCAGATAGTGAACAACTTTATGGCTGCGATAGGCTCAGAGCTGAGGCTGGAGCAGGGCGCTGTGTACAGCAACTACAATGGGACGTACCCTTACGCTGGGAGCAATCAGCCTGTAACGGCAGGTGCGTACTATAGAATGCTAGCCTTCGTGGAGCCCGACAACAGGCCGGACTTATACACCCAAATGCTATCCGCAGGGATAACGAAGCCAATCATATTGCACGGCCCAACCTGCGTTATATGGGTTGACTCAAACGGGAACTACCACGACCCGATGACAGACCTAGCCCCCGACTTGATAAGGCTAGCCTTCTTCCACTACGCTCACATAGGAGTGAACTACGCTGGCTGGACCCCGCTTGTATACGACCCGATAAAGTACTCCACGGACGTCAACACGTTCGTAGCTTACATGGCGCAGTACTGGAGCGACAAGAACGATATAATAGTCCTATCCGGCGAGTCGCTCTACGGAGACTACGAGCCGGCGTGGTCTTCTAGCTACTACGGTGTACCGTTAGACGGCCCTAGATGGGTAACCAACTTCATAGCCTGGCTAGCCACCATCGTCACGTCGGGGCCGGCGACGACGACCATAACGACCCCGCAGACTGCAACCACCACTGTTACAACGACTATCACCGTCACCTCAACCTACACCACGACTGAGACGACTACCTACACGACAACTACTGTGGATTGGACGACGACAGGGATTATCGCTGGAGTCCTCGTATTAATCATAATAATTGAAGGGATCCTACTAGCTAGAAAACCTGGCAAGAAGTAGATCTTTTAACAAAAACTTTTTTAGACTCCACCCTCAATAGAGTCTATTTAAAACATGAGGGTGTGGTAATTGGATACGAGATTATTAGTTGCCATACCTCTCTTAACCTTAGCCCTAACTATGCTAACACCCTTAGCCCAGGTCTCCAGCGCTGAATGGCCGTGGGGCAGTGCAAGCGAGCCCTTCCCATGGTTGAACTATCTGAAGAGCCTCCCACACCAGGAGGGGGTCACGCTATACATCCTCACTAGGCACGAGCAGACGATCCAGAGCGCGGCTAGAGTCGCCTTCCTCAACAGCCCTGTAGCCAAGGCCCTAGGGATATCGGACGTGGTGTTCCTGTATGTAGGTAGCGCGCAGTGGCCGAAGTACATTCAGAACGGTGAAATAGATATTGCGTGGGGAGGCGGCCCAACACTGTTCAACTGGCTTGACCAGCAAGGCCTATTGCAGCCACTCGACAACAAGACGCACCCTGAGTTCAACGCGATACTATACGAGATGAGTAAACTACCGGCAACGTATGCGGGGGCCCAGTCATACCTTGTCGGAAGCGACGGCTACGTCCACTGGATTGGGGCGAGCCTGAGCTCCTTCGGGTTCACGATAAATAAGGACGTTCTAAACCAATATAACGTCCCAGCACCAGCCAGCTGGTCCGACCTAGGGTCGCCTGTCTACGCCAAGGCCCTACCGGCGAAGCCGCTTATAGGTACCGCAGACCCTACGGCGAGCACGAGTAACACAAGGATGTTCGAGATAATACTCCAAGCCTACGGTTGGGAAAAGGGATGGGAGGTTCTCACAACCCTAGCAGCAAACTCGATCATATACAGTGGTTCAAGCGATGTGAGGGACGCTGTGATTAGAGGTGACATAGCGGCTGGCACAACAATAGACTTCTACGGCTACACGGCCATGCAACTCAACCCTGACTGCCAGTACATTATACCGCCCAACCAGAGCATCGTCAACTACGACCCGATAGCCATCGTCAAGAACGCGCCTCACACAGTGCAAGCAGCGGCTTTCGTAGCCTGGGTTCTCAGCGAGTTCGGCGGCCAGCAGGTCTGGCTTAACCCGGATATAAACAGGTTGCCGGCGAATCCGAACATATTTAACACTCCAGAGGGAGCTAAGAGACCTGACTTAAAGCAGGCATACATCGCCGCAGCTCAGGCTGGTTCAATCCAGTTCAACGAGACTTTGAGCTCTATTTGGGTTTACTCTGTAATATACTACTTCAAGGCAACTCTTGTGAACGCTCATGACCAGCTCCAGTCTACATGGACAGCTGTGGCTCAGGCCTACTTGAACGGTAAGATTACAAAGGATCAATTCGACAAACTGGTGGCCGACCTATCATCCTTCTTCCCCTTCGTGGATCCGTTGACGGGTAAGAATGTCACGTTCACATTAGACTATGCCATCACAATCAACGGCTACCTGGCCAACAATACCCAGGTATACCAGACGCTGATGAGCGAATGGACTAGCGGGGCTACTGCAAAGTACCAGTGGGTTTACCAAGAGTTGCAGGCAATCCTGTCGGGACAGCCGGCCCCGCCACCTCCCTGGTCAACCATAACTACCGCTACCACAACCCCCACTGGAACCACCTCAACACCTCAAATAACTCAGACCACGCCTACAACAACTTCCACAGTAACACCGGCTACGTCGACATCACCCACAACCCCCACTACTTCACCTCCTCAGCAACCGCAACAACCTTCATCAAACGTTGCTGTGGTAGTAAGCCTCGCAGTAGTGGGGATAGTAGTCGTAATATTACTAGTCTACTTTGTTATCAGGAAAAAATGAATTTCTTCTCCAAATAAATCACCTTTTTTAACTCGCTAACCTTATTCTAAAATACCCCAAATACCTAACCACCGGCGTGAAGGTGTGGAATAGTGAACATGACCATCCGAGATCTATTCGTCATCGGGCTCGCCTTGAGCATAATATATTATGCGCTGTTCGCTCTCATGGGGCCCAACACAGCGGTTACGGAGATAATTTGGCTTATAGGCATCTTAGCGGGGGCAGTATCTCTTAAGGCGGGGTTCGACTACGATAGAGTGAGGTTCAGCTCCATCCTAAGCTTCCTCTCCGTAGTGCTATTCATATACATATTCACCATAGCACTCACAGACCTGGAAGGCCCTGCTATGGCTCTCTCACTCCTTGCTCTACCATTTGTTTCAGCCGTGTCTACAGCCGCCCTCCTAGGCCTCGTGAAGAAAGGTAGGCCTGCTTCAAAGGGTGTTCCAGAGGCCAGTGTCGCAAGAAGGTTTAGGGCACTCATGTACGAGCTGGATCCCATAATATGGGTCTTCCTGATCGTCAGCATAGTCTATCTGACGCTATTCCTACTAGTACCCATCGCCTACATGCTTGGATACTCTTTCGTCTCACAGGCGGGTTGGTTAGGGAACTTCATCTCTATCTTCAGGGATCCCAGCCAGGGCTTCGTTAGGCCCTACCTGCTACCAGGGGATGGAGGCCTGTATCAAAGCGAGCATGTCGGGGGGTCGGTGAGGGTCAACTTCTACCTCTTAATCTATGGGTACGGGTACGTTCTCAACAGCCTTATCATAGCTACTATTGTGACAGTGTTCGCGACGATCCTGGGTATCCTGGTCGCCTTCGTGATAGCGAGGTTCAACTTCAAAGGCAAGGAGTTGCTGAGGATCATCGCGTTGATACCCTTATTCGTCACACCCTTCGTTAACGCGTACGCCCTCAAACTACTGTTCAGCGACCAGGGACCTGTATCCCAGCTGGTCTACCTTCTCACGGGCGGCAGATTCAAGTTAACTATATCAGGGATGGCTGGCGTGATTATAACGCAGATCATCACATTCTACCCTATCGTCTACTTGAACACTTACTCCAGCCTAATCAACATCGACCCCTCCATGGAGGAGCAGGCGGAGAACCTGGGTTCCAAAGGCCTCAAGCTATTCTTAGATGTGACAATGCCGCTGGCGTTGCCGGGTATAGCGGCTGGGGCGATCCTAGTCTACATCTTCAGCCTAGAGGACTTAAGCGCTCCAATAGTCTGGAACTTCCACCACGTGATGAGCTACTATATCTTCAGCAACTTCATCACGGAGCAGGCGATCATCTCGCCTACCGCAGCCGCCGTAGGGGTGGTGATGTTGTTCTTCGCTTTAATGGGGTTCCTCGCTATAAGGAACTACGTCAGCATGAGATCCTACGCAATGATCAGCAGGGGAGGTAGGCTTGTCTCAAGGGCAAGAAAGCCGGGGATACTAGCAAGCCTGGCAATATACCTCGGCGTGTTCCCCCTGGTGATCTTCACCGCGCTACCGCAAATATCAGTTGTCCTATTAGCGTTGAAAGTACTCCAGCCATTCGGCTGGACATTCATCTTCTCATCGAACCCGGGCACGTACCTGGAGTCCTTCAAGATGATAATGTCCGACCCGCAGGTGTTCAACGGTATATTGAACACGCTGAAGTACGCTGCCACCTCTGTGACCATAGGGGTGATACTGGCGATCATGGTCGGCTACAGCGTTAGCAGAGTCAACATAAAGTGGCTTACAAACCTCCTGGACTCGATGGCCACGGCTCCGATCGCCATCCCAGGCCTCGTTGTAGCCCTAGGGTATTGGTTCTTCTTCAGGGATCTAGCCCAGGCAACAGGCCTCTCCTTCCTCAACCCCCTCGACATCAGGGCATTCCAGTTGTGGGTGGTGCTAGTGATCTCCTTCAGCGTTAGGAGGCTCCCATACGTGGTTAGATCGGTCTACGCCGGCTTCCAGCAGGTTCACAAGAACCTGGAGGAGGCTGCAATGAACCTCGGGGCCAGCAGGACTAGGGTGATATTCGGCGTGATATTCCCGTTCATACTCTCATACGTGTTGAGCGGTGCGCTACTGGGATTCGTATACATGTCAACCGAGGTCACCACGAGCATTACGTTGGGAGGGCTGAAAGCAGAGCAGGCCCCCGTGACATACTGGCTCTACATGTACACGTTGAAGGCCACAGCAGCTGGAATACAGGAGGCCGCAGCAATTGGCAGCCTACTAATCCTAATACAGTTGATCGCAGTAATCATTATAATATTAGTGTTTAAACAAAGATATGCATTCATAGGGGTGTAAGGATGAGCCTCGAGATAAAACCGGTTAGCATTAGGCTGGAGAACGTGAGCAAGTTCTTCGGGAACGTAGTTGCCGTTGACAACGTCTCCCTCAACGTGGAGAAAGGCGAGTTCTTCACTATCCTCGGCCCTAGCGGATGCGGTAAATCCACCACCCTGAGGATAATAGCCGGCTTCGAGGTGCCTGACTCCGGGAGAGTCTTCTTCGATGAGGAGGATGTAACGTTCAAGAAACCATATGAAAGAGAGACTGCGATGGTCTTCCAGAACTATGCCCTGTGGCCTCATATGACGGTCTTCGACAACATCGCCTACGGGCTTAGGGTTAAAAAGAGGAAGTATAACCTCTCCGAAGAGGATATAAGGAGGCTTGTCAAGCAGGTTCTGGAGCTTGTAAGGATGGAAGGCTTGGAGAAAAGGTACCCGCTCCAGCTGAGTGGAGGCCAGCAACAGAGGGTAGCATTAGCTAGGGCTCTGGTAGTGAAGCCTAGAGTGCTACTACTCGACGAGCCTTTAAGCAACCTAGACGCGAAGCTGAGGATCGAGATGAGGGAGGAGCTCAAGAGAATTCAGAGGAACCTCAAGATAACGACAGTCTACGTGACGCACGACCAGGTTGAGGCTTTGAGCATGAGCGATAGGATAGCGATTATGAACAACGGCAGGATAATGCAGGTGGGCAGGCCCGATGAAGTGTATTTCAAGCCGAAGAACTTGTTTGTCGCCGAGTTCCTGGGGAGGAGCAATATCTTTGAGGGCGAGGTGGTGGGGGAGAAAGGGGATTACGTGCTTGTGAAGCTCAGCGACATGGACATAGAGATACCGGCTACTCCCGTCGAGAAGGGTGTGAAGGGTAAGGTGGCTGTGGTGATAAGGCCCGAGGTAATCTCGTTGGGCGGGGCAAGAGGCGATACCACAGTTGTATTCAAAGGTCTAGTCGAATTCAAGATGTTCGTTGGAGATAAACTTGAGACAAGGGTTAAGGTAGGCAATTCAACACTCCTAGTATACCTGCCGAACACCATTGATGTACCGTTGGGTTCCAGCGTCGAGTTATTTGTCTCGGCGAATAACATTATAGCTCTACCCTACAAGTAGCAGTTTTAAACCAAGCCTACCTCCACCAGGGATCCTTTTTGAAGATACTGGCTATAGGGGACACACACATCCCAGACAGAGCAAGCGGGATCCCAGGCGAGCTTCTAGGAATCATAAACTCGGGTAAATGGGATGCTGTCGTCTTCACAGGCGATTTAACTGGCAGCGAGGTCTTAAACTGGGTTAAAAGCCTATCCCAGAACGTGTATGTTGTAAAGGGGAACATGGACTATCTCCCACTACCTAAGACAGCTGTCTTCGACGCCGGCTTATTCAAAGCGGGAGTTCACCACGGCGACCGCGTGTACCCTCGGGGGAATATCAGGCAACTATCTGAGATAGCGGTTAGGCTTGGGGCCCGGATACTATTCTCTGGTCACACCCACTCCCCGTTCATCGAAATAGACAGGGAGAGAGGCGTCCTACACCTCAACCCAGGCTCCCTGACAGGTGTCTGGGGTGGGGGAGACGCCTCCCTGATGCCGAGCTTAATGATAGTAGAGTTGAAAGACTCGTTAATAGAGGCTACTATTATAGAGTTGAAGGGTGGAGAACCAGCTAGGTTTTCAAGGTGTATTGTTTTTAAAGAAGGTAGCTTCAACTACTGCTAGATCGAATTGTCTCCAGGAAGACCCTGCTATACGGGTAGGGCAACATTAAAGAGGATACCAGCTTCACCTGGCTTGTCCCCGCGGCATTAGAGAGTTCTTTTCTAGCCGCAATGTTCCCGAGGTAGGAGTTTAAGAAGAGCAACATCCTTCTCCTGAAATCCAGTAGCCTCCGGGGGCTTCTCTCAATGGTTAATAGAAGATATGAGCTCAAGAACAGGAGTAGATCCCATATCATGGTTTGAGGTGTAGCGGATTCAACGACTTGCTCGCCGTCAATTATAAACCATTTCTCTGTTTCAGGGCTGAAGATTATGTTGTCTACCTTGCTGTCCCCGAGGGAGAAGCCTTGGTTGTGGACTATACTTAACGCTAAACCCAGCTCTTCTATACGCTGATCCAATATTTGAGGGTCGTTTGAGCCGTCGACAAACTCCCTTACAAGCAGGATATCCCTGTAGTCGACGAGGATTACTCTGGGGGTCATGAACCCCCTAAGTGATTTGAAGGCTTTAACCTCCCGTGTAAGCCTGTTGAAAGGGCTCGTCTCAAACGGGTACATTTGAAAAGGGAGTGTAGAGGCTTTTATGAAAGCCCACTTCAACACGCCGGGCTCTCTACCGTACTCTTTCACAACCAGCCTCAAGCCGCCGAGGTCGATTATTTTCACTTGAAAATGAACCCCTTTAAGGGACTCGAAAAGATTCTTCAAAATCAACCCCGTTTCAAATAAGTTGGCCTAACTTTATTTAAATAATACCATTGATTAGGATTGCCCAGGGGAGTCTCCCCTGCTCATCCCTACCCCTATACCACGGGGGTGTGGCAAGGGCCGGTTCACGTGATTTATTATATTTTGAGCTTATTTAATGTTTCTCTGATAAAATATGGATATTGAAAATCCCGGTTTCATGTAAAATCATTATCTGTTTTATTTAAGTATTCATCGAGCATACAGGATGAGATCCCTACTCAATCATTAATTACTACGGGGTGTTGAATTCAAATGTGCTGACGAGGGAAATAGATGTTGTCGACGGCTGTTCAGCAGAACGTCATAACCTTAAACCTCAAGCAGAGGAAGCGAGTAATCTCGCTGAGAGTCGACGAGTACGCAGTCTCCGTCATAGACAGGTATCTGGCCTCAAACGCTCTCCCCACGAGGACGACGGTTTTAAGCAAGCTCATCGAAGCCTTCGCCGCAGGCTTGGAGGGGAGTACAGGGAGGTTAGAGGAGGTTAAAATAAGCTTGGTTTTCAATTCCGGGTCGACTAGCTTGAAAAGAGAAGTGGTAATAAAGATACCTGGCTAAAGCTTGCCGGCCTTAGCTTTTTCGACAATAAACCTCACAATATCTGCGGGCATACTGATCTGGTGGGCTAGTTCCTCTACTTTGACGTCAGGCCCGAGCTTTGCTATAGCTTCCTTCACAGCTGTGATGGCCTCTATGTAGTATACTTTACGCCCCTCTCTAACCTTTGCCACAATACCCATCCTGTTGAGCTCTGACAAGTATTTTGACTCTATGGTTCTAGGTCTATTAGTCCTCTGTGCAACTACATCGGCTGTCACTTTCTTCAATTCGAGAACTGTTTTCAGGGTCTTCATCAGAGTGGGGCGTAGAGATATTCTCCTGTTCATGAGGAACCTTATATCGTAAATCGAGCAATACTCTTCACTTGACAATCTTACACCCCATTGTGAAAACTCCACCCTTCATAGAGATCTTAAAAATTAAACCTTAATAAATATTTTGAATAAGAAAATGCGATTAATCATCTCTTTCATGTATAGTATTAGGTCTATCTATGAAGTGTTTTAAATCCGCGTCTACAATATCTACCCTTGTGCGAGGTGGTTACGTGGGTAGGATAATCCTCCACGGCGGTGCCGGCTCCTGGCGTGACTCCCCTATACGCCTTAAATCCATGGAGGCTGTGAAAAACTGTGCTCTACACGGGAAAACTGTTCTCGAGAAAACAAATAATGCTGTGGAAGCAGTTGTTGAAGCAGTTAAATGTATGGAGGACTCGGGTTACTTGAACGCCGGTGTGGGCAGCGTTCTAGATTTAGCTGGGGGCAGAAGCCTCGACGCCGGCTTAATGTCTAGCACGGGCTTAATTGGCGCGGTAGCGGCTGTGAGGAGGCTCAGGAACCCTATTCTCCTCGCGAAGTATGTAGCCGAGAACACGCCTCACATCATACTCGCAGGCGAGAGCGCTGACGAGCTGGGCTTGATGATAGGCATCCCACCTCTACCCCCGCCCCCCAGGCACGTCTACGAGAGGTATATGGAGGGTGTTAGAAAGATTTTAAGAGGCGAGGTCAAAGACGAGTACTACAAGAGGATTGCCTCCCTAATCGAGAGAATTAAATACCTCAGGGAGGCAGTCTCCAACCCCTTCACACTCGGTGACACCGTTGGCGCTGTGGCAGTAGACGGCAACGGGGTTTTAGCGGCGGCGACGAGCACAGGCGGCGTCTCCCTGAAGCTACCGGGGAGAGTCGGGGACACACCGATCCCGGGCGCGGGCTTCTACAGCGGTGTTCACACAGCTTGTAGCGCGACTGGATACGGCGAGGTGATCATCAGGGAGATGCCGTGTAGAAGGCTCGACGAGTTGGTGGAGAAGGGTTTGAGCCTGGAGGAGGCTGCGACAATGATTATCAAGGAGGTTACGAGGAGACATGGTCCCGGCAACATGGGTTTCATAGCGGTAGATAGAAATGGGGGGTTTACCGTGAAGTATAATACTGAGGCTATGCTTGTATCCTATGTTGAAGAAGAAGGTAACGTCGTAGTCTTAGATAAGCCTTGAAACCGATGACCATCCCCAGAAAGCTTGTTTACTGGAAACGTGGGTTAAATGAGGGTAGAAGATCATTCAAAGGAGATTGTGGAGCTAAGGGAAGGGCTTAGGAGGAGAGTGTGGGATCTACTGGAAGAGAGGGGTGTAGCGGTTTTCCCTAGACCCGTCCACGGTAGGATACCCAACTTCAAAGGGGCTGATGAAGCTGCGGCTAGGCTCATCAACGAGTTGAAGGGTAAGAGAATAGGGGCAGTCTTCGTAAACCCGGATGCTCCTCAAGCTCCTGTTAGAAGGAGGCTCTTAGAGGAGGGTGTCAAAATCTACGTCTCTACTCCACGGATATCCAAAGGTTTTATCCTGCTCGACCCTCACCGCATTCCTAGAAACTCTTATGGAGTAGCCTCTACAATAAGTGGGATGTTTAAGTATGGTGTGGTAGCCCACCCGAGTGAAATGGATTTCATCGACGTTTTTATAGCTGGATCCGTGGTAGTAGACTACAAGGGCGGCCGTCTCGGGAAGGGTGAGGGTTACAGCGAGCTTGAGTACTCGATCTTATCATATTTCAACTTAGTCGACGATAGAACTATAGTAGCAACTACGATACACGATCTCCAATTAGTTGATGTGGAGATACCGTTGATGCCTTGGGATTTGACTGTGGACTTGATTTCAACGCCGACAAGGATAATATGGGTTTCGAGTAGAAGGCAGAGACCGAGGACAGTTGAATGTAGGCTTCTACCCCGGGTGAGGATACTGGAGATACCGCTCTTAAAAGAGATATGTTTGAAATCTTAATCCAGTTAAGACACATTATCTTAGAGCCGTGACCTAAATGAGTATAAGACCATACAGACTGCTTTACCCCTTGCGTACATACCTTGTGACCTCAGGGGTATACCCCGGCGAATACAATGTTATGACCGCTGATTGGATTACAGTGGTTTCGGCTAGGCCATTCTATGTAGCAGTCTCCATCTCGCCTGAAAGATACACGTACAAACTCGTGAAAAAATACGGTGAACTCGTAGTAGCTGTCCCCGGATGGGAGTTGCTTGAAGAGGTTTGGGAGGCGGGGTCTTTGAGCGGCCCAGCAAAGCTTAAAAAGCTGAAATTAACGTTCGAGAGAGGGGTTGCAGTCAAGTCGCCTGTAGTCAAGGAGGCTATCGCTAATCTCGAGTGTGAAGTCGTGGATTCCAAGCTTTACGGTGACCACGAGCTATATATCTCAGAATTAGTCTCCCCATACTACAACCCCATGGCTTTCAACGCTGAGAAGATTAAGCCGGAGACAAAGGTCATACTACACGTAGCAGGAGGTAGGTTTATGACGAACGACTCTGTGATACGAGAGCTGTAGAGGTCTGGGTTTTGTCTGGAGAAGACCACGCTTTAGACAAAATAGCATTGAAGGTTCTTAGAAACCCATTTCTCGCGTATAGCATCTTTAAAAAGATACACTCCTCTAAAGCAGTATGCCAGCTCTTGGAGAGAGAATTAGAGTCGGAGTTTAAAACCCTCAAGGATTGCAGGAGGGTGTTGAAGAGACTCGAGAAGAAGATAGGTGAGCTGAGGGGATTCGACGAGAGATTAGTTGAATACGTTTGGAATTCTTCAAGCCTAGAATTGAAATCAGATTTAACGGTGGTTAGCGTCGGCTTAGACTCATACATGGATGTCCTAAAGCTAATAGCTGAGTTAAGGGGGAGAGCTAGATTCCTCTCGGTTGTTCAAAGTGCTTCAGCTATAACCGTCATAATCGATAGGGAACACACGAACCAGGTTTTAGAGGCTCTGGGTCATAGGGTACTCTACCATAAAGTAGGCGTTTCAGCAATAATAATGGTAAGCCCGGATGAAGTCATTACCACACCCGGCTTTGTAGCGGTAATCACATCCCTCCTGTCCATGAACGGTGTTAACATTCTTCAACTACTCTCATGCCATAGAGACACAATTATAATTCTAAGCGAGGAGGATAGTAGGAAAGCTTTTCAACTCCTCTCAAGCTTATCAAAACAGGGTTAGACATAGAAGCCCGGGAAATGCTAAGGTGATCTCTTGGTAAACAGGAGGCTTGTATCCACGTCGCTTTTGATTGCTGGCGTGTTATTTGCCGCTGAGTCCGCGTGGGTCTTCTACATAGGGTTCTCGTTTCTCGGCGACATCCTAGCGTATGTCAAGCCCTACGCTATCTACCTGGAGAACCTCCACCTCCTCATAATAGTATTCAACCTTACCCTATCCGTCCTCTCCATCACATTAGGAATCCTCGTCAGGAAACTGGATGAGACGAGACTAATACAGTTATCCCCCGTAGTAATGGCTGTGGCCGTTATTTCGCTATTTGTGGGAGGCGGGTTCATGATAGGGGCTGGGTTGTCCGCCCTGGCCACCAGCATTCTACTGAGCGAGGGTGTTGAATCGAGGTTAAGGTAGAAAACACTATTCTTTAGGTAGCTTATCCTTTAATATCGCTCCACTCCTCATCACGAAGAGTATTTTCTCCTTTTTCAGAAGTACTCTCGGGTTTTCGAGGGGGTTGCCGTCGACGATTATCAAGTCGGCGAGCATGCCTTTCTCCAGGCTACCGGTCTGTCCTCCAAGCCCAGCCGCCTCCGCCGCGTTTATGGTTGCCGCTCTCAACGCCTCTATCGCCGGCATACCTATCTTCTCCACGAACAGCACTATTTCCAGGGCGTTGTCGCCGTGCTTGAATGCTTTGACCCCACCCCAGAAATCCGTTCCCGTAGCCATTTTAACGCCCGCCCTCCACGCGGCTCTAGCTCTCTCGACATGGTATTTGAAGAGGAAGCCCTCCTTCTCCAGAGCCCACTCTGGTAGGCCCAGCTCCCTGCCGTATGTTAGAATATGCTCCGAGACAGATAGGGTCGGTACAACTACAGCTTTCTTCTCGATGGCTAACTGGATTCCCGTCTCGTCGATCATGTCTGCGTGGGCTATGACTTTCACACCTGCTTGGAGGGCGTTTACAATACCCTTATCACCCTCGGCGTGCGCGTGGACAAACCTCCCAGCCGCAGAAGCCTCCTCAACGATCGCCTTTATCTCCTCTAACGTAAACTGAGTGTACTCCGGCCTATCCCTCTGAGACATGACACCGCCCGTTGTGAAAATCTTGATGAAGTCCGAGCCCATCCTCAGCGCATGCCTCGCCGCCTTCCTACACTCGTCCACCCCATCGCATATGAGGGAGGCGAATTGCCTCAACCCGTGAGGAGATCTCGCGTCAACTAGCTCGATGGGCAGGTAGTGAACATCCCCGTGGCCGAAGGTCTGGGATAAGGGGGCTCCAGCAGCCACTATCCTCGGCCCGTTTACAGTGCCTTCTTCAACAGCCTGCTTCAAGCCCAATGCTATTAGACCACCCGCGTCGACGACTGTCGTGAAGCCCGCCTCGGCTAGGGCTTCGAGGTCTCTAACCGCTCTGGCCACGAAAGTCTCGTAGCTCACTAGCAAGGGCTCTTTGATTAAGTCGCCTGATCGAGAGCCAGACAAGTGCATGTGCGCGTCTATTAAACCAGGCATGACTACGCGGCCGCCGGCGTCTATTACCTTCTCAGCCTTGCTCTCATCTACTTCCCCGCTCGTCCCTACATCAGCGATGTATCTCCCATCAACTAGGATCCTTGCGTTCTCGATGATCCTACCCTTCTTGACGTCGAGGACACGTGCGTTATCTATCAATAACATATTCTCACAGGCAGTAATAAAAATGGGTTTAGCTTAAAAACATGTACATACACACTCCTAAGCGTACATTTGCGTATGTTTCTGAGCCGTCTGCTGGGGTACTACGGGATAGGACTCGTTGAATAGGGAGACGATTATCGAGTAGGTGTTCAATATCCTCATAATACCCTTTATAAACAAGTGCTTGCCCTGCGTCCTAACCTCCTCGTCGAACAGCACTATGGCGACCGAGAGGCTCTGGGGGTCCAGAATATTGGGTTGGACTGTCAGCTGGCAGTCGGGGCAGGCAGTCAACACGATCCTCGTCAGCCTGCTCATAAACCTCAGAATCTCATCCTGCCTCATAGATGTGAGGAACTTCCTGTGCTCCTGCGATATCATAATGCCGATCAATACAATTAGCCTATCCGGCTTATCAGAGGTCTTGAAAACCTTGAAATTCACCTGGAAAGGGGGAGGGGTGTTCACGTCAAGGCCCCACGATATCTTGAGTTCCGGGGGTGCCTCGAGCTTCTTAACTATGAAGCCCTCTTGGATCAGCCACTGGTTTATCATCTCTTCAACATTACTCTTACTCAAATCGCTTGCACCACTACTCTAATATTCGTGACCCTAGTAAAAAATGCTTTACGGATCCCCGAGCCCTACTCGTACCTCAAGGCTTCAGCCGGCGGTATCTTGGCAGCTTTATATGCTGGTAGAATCGACCCAACCACCCCTACTAATATGGTCAATCCTACTACACCGCTGAGCATACCTATGGTGAACTTCGGGGTTGTCCTGATCGTTACTTTGAAGAACTCGCCGCTAGATATAGTGAGGCCTCTTGAGGAAAGCTGGTAAGCCCCAACCACGCCTAGCCCGATCCCAATGACCCCTCCTATAAGGCTCATCAACATGCCTTCGAAAAGCGTGAGCAAGACGACCTGGGCGTCTGTGAAGCCGATGGCTTTCATGACACCTATCTCCCTAGTCCTCTCCATGATGCTTGTTATCATTGTTGAAGCAACGCCCGCTACAGCTACTGCGAAGGCCGACAAGCTTGCTGCGAAGGTCATGAAGTTGACCGCGCTTGTCACGGAGGAGGCGATCCTAGCTATCCCGATGAAAGATATCACATCAACGTTGTTGCCCAGGAGGTCTTTTATCTCGTCCACGATGCTGTCCACGTTGACTGGTGAGTCGGCTAGCACTAGGATCCCGCTCCAGCTGTTCACGCCGAGAAGAGTCCTCGCCGCTGGGAAGGGGAGGAAAATAGACTTATCGGGGTTTAAGAAGAGGGCGCCCCCGTACTTCGACAACACTGCTGAAACCATGACATTAATCCTCTTTTCCGTTAACCCGCTTGACCCCGAGACGTAGACGTTTGCGGACACTACATCCCCGATAGAGTATTCCTGTCTCCCCTGCTCGTCGAAAGCTATATCATAGCCGATCATGCACTTCCCTGTGTCACTGGAGCCTGGCGCCGCGCCCTCCATGATCTGTATAGAGGATATGCTCTTCAAGAGGAAATCAGGGTCTACAGCGTAGATGAAGATAGTGTCGCTTTTCCTCCCACTTATATAGCCTTGTGTACTGTAGAAGGGTGTCGCAGCTACAACGTGCTCTATGCTT
Source organism: Thermogladius sp. (assembly GCA_022759365.1). Classification (GTDB taxonomy): domain Archaea; phylum Thermoproteota; class Thermoprotei_A; order Sulfolobales; family Desulfurococcaceae; genus Thermogladius. Next base: position 41,605 of record JAEMPJ010000017.1, read on the forward strand.
TTGATCTTGTTGAGATCGCTGTCGCTGAGCTTGTAGTCCTGGCTGGGGGTTACAACTATCAGGTTCTGCCCTAGACCCTGGATCTGATTGACAACATAATCGCTGTAAGATGATGTAACCCCGTATATCATCGTGATCGCTAGGGGCCCTATAGCGACGCCTATTATTGTCAGGAGAGCCCTGGCTTTCTTCTCTGTTAAAGCCTTGAAGCTGAGCATTATGAGATCTGATATCCTTATCATCGGCCAGCTCTCCCAGCAAAGTACTTCCTGTAGATGAGGTAGAAGACGCCTGCCAGGAAAACGCCCACTAACACCACTGTAGCGATATAGTAGGATTCAACGCCAGCAGAGGATCCTTGAGCTGGCGTCGTGCTCGTCGTATTCTGGATCTGGACTGGCAGTATGAAAGACCTCTCGTACAGGTTGTTGTACTCGTCCCTGTACAGCACCCTAACTTGGATCTTGTCGCTACTCGTCGAAGTAGCCGGTATCTCAACTCTGAAACCAGTCTGTGAAGCCGGGTCGATGTCCCCTAGGAACTCGTATGCGGTTTGACTACCGTAAGTGCAGTATACGACAACGCTTCTAGCCCCTGAGACACCCGTATTGAGTAGCATCCCGTTAACTACTACACTCCCCCCTATCAGCCTAGCGTTCGTGTCCGGCGTCAAGAGTATTTCGACAAAGGGCTTGACCTGGAATGCGAGTGTCTTATTCAGCGAGCCCAAGTGCCCGCTTGCATCCCTGTAGAGGATTGTGGCGAGGAAGACTATGGATGGAGACGACGCTGTAATACCCGTGGTCACAGAGAATGTGACTGGGTTGTAAACGAGCATGAACTCGAGTGTTATATTGCTCTTGGCAGGTAGCTCGCTTACATATTTCACGTTATCGAAAGGTATCGCGTTCATGGTCTGCGGTATTAAAGCGATGTATAAATCATAAAGGCTGTAATCGTACTCGTTGGAGATCGCTATCTTCACCCTGCTCGTCCCATTGCTGAACTCCACCGCAATTTCATCACTGGTAACCGAGATCAGGGGTGGAGACCCCTTCAAGACGAACGGTATGCTGAGTCTCATAGTGTAGGTTGAACCCCAGTGGTCTGTGAATGTTATATTCGATGGCAAACCGCATGAATCGACTGTTATATTCTCCACGTTTAAGATGAAGAAGACGTCTATGAAATCCCCTTTACTGAAACTCCCCTGCGGGGCTGACGCTGACCTGGCGAGGATTTCCTGGAGAGTTGAGCCCGCTAGAGAGGGTTGACCTAGTTGAGCTAGGAGTTGGGGCAGGCTCCCGATAAACCCTGACGCAACTGATTGCATAGTGTTGGAGTCCCTCACGCCCTCAGGCAGTTCTGCCTCCACCTCCACCCCGTTCATGACCGGTATATCCCTGTCCACGAGCCTCACATAGTACACTGCACCTCTCTCACCCGGGTATGGTTGCCCGGTGAGCCACCCGTATGAGACTACGCTGAGAGCAGCTTCCGGGTCGCTAATGTTGAACAAGACGCCTACAAGCCTTGAGGCCGAATACGCCTCACCACCCGTTACCACACTGTAAGACGCCTCTAGGAGCCCGGGGTAAGCACCGGGGCTTACATCCCCGATGTCGAGTTGGAATGAGGCGGAAACCGTCTGGAAGGGTTGTAATGGGCCGGGTAGGTAGTATACTAGGCTGTAGTTTGTCGAAGCCTTCAAGCCGCTTGGGGGCTCCAGCCTCAGCCAGACGCCTGAAACCTGGTATGGGAGCGTGTTTGCCAAAGTAATCGTATACACGGCTCTGCTGGAATTCGGGTAGGCAGGGTAGTTGTTCTGCCACCCAGCGGATACAAGCTCCAGGCCGCTACCGGCACCCCACTCGTTCAAATAAAGCTGTATGGTTCTCGTAACGTTGAACAAGACGTGGGTGGAGCCGCCTGAAACCCCGTAGAGTATAGTCACGTTGAATACCTTGAGGCCTGGCGAAGCGTTCTCGAGGTTCAAGTAGAATACTGCAGTCGCCGAGCCCCCGGGCTGGAGGACGGTGTTCAATGTTAGGTTGTCGTTTAAAACCAGGATGCCGCTTTCCCCGGGCTTCAGAGATATTATTAGTGGTGAGAGCGGCATCGGGCCGGGATTATATATTGTGATCGATAGCGGGGCCATCCCATTGCCAGGGTAGACGTACTGGGGTGTACCCGAACCCCAGTAGTAGCTGGATATCTCGGGCGGGGAGGTCG
>JAEMPJ010000018.1 GCA_022759365.1 Thermogladius sp.
GGGATGACTATCCCGATAAAGGGTAGGTATATACCATGAGTCAGTGGGAGGAGATTCGCTCATCTTTCACGGCGACCGAAAGCTCATCATCAAAACCTAGATATATCCCGCGCGGTTTTAATTAAGCAAGGGGTGGTCTGGTTTACACGGTTTATTCAACTCGCCCCCAGGCACCAGGCTCGCGTTAATGGGTAACGAGGCTATAGCCCGCGGAGCGTTCGAGGCAGGGGTCAGGGTCGTCACGGGGTATCCCGGCACGCCTTCAAGCGAGGTAATCATGACCTTCCACGAGGAGGGGCGGGGGCTACCGATCTACGTTGAGTGGGCTGTCAACGAGAGAGTCGCGTTCGAGGTAGCCTACGGGGCGGCGCTGGCTGGGGTGAGGTCGCTGGTCACGATGAAAGCACCCGGGCTTAACGTAGCGAGCGACCCCATCGTCTCAGCAGCGTACTCGGGGGTTGAGGGAGGGCTAGTGGTGCTCGTCGCAGACGACCCAGGCCCACATACAACTCAGACAGAGCAGGACAGCAGGTGGTATGCCAAGCTGGCCAAGCTACCGATGTTCACAGCCTCAACCCCAGGCGAGGTAAAGGACACTGTGAAGAAGCTGTTTAAACTCAGCGAGGAACTAAAGCTACCCGTAATGCTCCGGACGACCACGAGGCTCAACCACGCTGTCGGGGAGGTTGTCCTCGGCGAGGTCGAGGTATTGAACCCCAGGCCCTCCTTCAGAAAGGATCCCCCGAGGTTCGTCAGGGCGGGGATGAAGTGGAACCTTGAGAGGCATATCTGGTTGAACAACGTTTTGGCTAGGGTTGAAGAGGCCGCTTCGAAGCTCTCTTTCAACAGCGCGGAGGGTGGGGGAGACCATTGTGTTGTGACGGAGGGCGTAGCTTACACCTATGTCAAGGAATCCCTCGGGTGGATCAAGGATATTGATGTGAGGGTCATCAAAGTAGACCAGATCTACCCACCGCCGAAAGCCTTCTTGAGGAGGCATCTAGCTGAGTGCAGGAGAGTGCTCGTGGTAGAGGAGTTGGATCCCTACCTTGAATCCGAGGTTAAGAAGATCGCCTTCGAGGAAGGGCTTAAGCTAGAGGTCGCCGGCAAAGAGGAGGGGTTGCTCCCCCTTGAAGGAGAGCTGAACCCGGCCCTCGTAAGAGAGGCTTTATCCAAGTGGCTTAACAAAAACGTTGGAGGCAAGCCCACGAAGCTGTATGAAGCGGTAGTACCCGAGAGGCCTCCCCCACTATGCCCCGGTTGCCCGCACACCTTCAGCTACCTCGCCCTCAAACTAGGTATCGCTAGGGCGGGCTTCAAGCTGAGTGAGGTGCCGATTTTCGGCGACATCGGGTGCTACGCTCTAAGCGTTAACAAACCGATTGAAGCCATTTGGACGGAGCACAGTATGGGGGCGAGCATTTCAATGGCCATGGGGTTGAAGATAGCGGGTTATGATAAGCCGGTTGTAGCCACGATAGGGGACTCAACCTTCTTCCACGCAGGCATACCAGCGCTGATAGAAGCAGTGCACAAGAGGGTTGACCTGCTAGTGTTGATACTCGACAACAGGGTTGTAGCCATGACAGGACACCAGTCAACTCCTTCATGGGAGGTGACGGAGTCTGGTAGGAGTGCCAGGAGGATTGAGATAGTTGACGTGGTGAAGTCGATCGGCGTCGACGAGGTAGTAGTCGTCGACCCGTACGAGCTCGACAAGATGGTTGAGGCAGTCTCCTCGTTGATCAGAAGGCCCGGGGTGAAGGTGATTGTAGCCCGGCACCCGTGCCGGCTAATGGAGGTGAGGGAGCTGAAAACAATTAGGAAATTCAGGGTTCTAGAGGACAAGTGCACTGGCTGTAGAGCGTGCGTGAACGTCACGGGTTGCCCGGCTCTATACTTTGAGGGCGGGAAAGTGAGGATACTGGGAGACGATTGCACTGGATGCGGCTTGTGCGCGAGGTTCTGCCCCTACAACGCTATAGTGGAGGAGGACGGGGGTTGAGGGGGGTCGTCAACATCCTGATAGCCTCGGTGGGGGGTCAAGGAGGCTTAACGCTATCCAGGATCATCGCGGAGGCCTCCGTGATACAGGGCTTGAGCGTGAGGACGGGTGAGACCCTGGGTATGGCGCAGAGGTTCGGTAGCGTCCTAAGCTTCGTTAGAGTGGGTGAGAGAGTTTTATCCCCGATCTTCGGCCAGGGCGAGGCGGACTACCTCTTGGGCCTGGAATTAGTTGAGACGTTGAGGGCGGTCGGGTATTTGAGGAACAGTGGGTTGGCGATAGCCGCCGACGAATACAAGCCGCCGGTTATCAGTAGCCTAAGGCCTGCCCCGGGCTGGAGTAAGGATAGTGTTGCCAGGACTTTAAAAGAGGTGCTTGGGGACAGGCTACTATTCATCCCGGCTAGGAGGCTGGCCGTGAAAGCCGGGTCACACAGAGCTATCAACGTGGTTCTGCTAGGAGTGCTGAACGCTTCAGCACAACTATTCACCCACAGAGTTGTAGAAGAGGCTATCAGCCGAGTCCTACATGGTAAAGCCGCTGAAATATCCGTGAAAGCCTACTACGAGGGCTTCAACTTATACAGGGAGTCGGTGGGAGAGGGGTGTAGAGGAGGGTAGGGGGTCTTGGAGATAAGGCTCTGCGTAGGCTCCCTAAACCCAGCTAAGATTAGAGGTGTAGTATCCGCTTTCGAAAACTACTTCAAAGTGGTTGATGTCAAGGGATTCAGGGTTGAAACCGGCCTCCCGCCGCAGCCTATTGGATTAGACTCCATTATTAGAGGAGCCGAGCTGAGGGCTAGAGGGGCTATGAAAGAGGGTTGCGACTTCAGCGTGGGTGTCGAGGCAGGCTTCTACGAGTTGAACTCAGCGTTCTACGATGTTGAGGCATCGTACGTTGTCTCGAGGGAGCACGGCGAGTCATTAGGCTTCTCCCCGTCCTTCCCCATCCCAAGGTGGTTTGTAGATGAGATAAAGCGGGGTAGGTTTAGAGAGCTGGAGGAGATAGTAGACTACCTTTTCTCAACGAAGAACATCGGGGATAAAACAGGGTTTATATCAATCTTGACTAAAGGGGTGGTGGTTAGATCCGAGCTCTCGAAACTAGCAACGCTAATGGCTTTAACGAAGATCTTGAATAAAGACCTGTATGAGAAGCCTGTTGAAGGCTAGCTCTTCCTCTTAGCTGAAACATACTTATCTATCTCCTCGGCAGCCCTCTTCCCATCAGCCATAGCCTCAACCACTGTCGACTCCCCTCTAATCGCGTCGCCTCCAGCGAAGACGCCGGGGATGCTTGTCATCAAGTGCTCGTCTACTACAATTGTCCCGTCCTCCCTGAACTTCAAGCCTGTTTCAGCCATTAGCAACTTATTCGGCTCCAACCCTATGGCTATTACCACTGTGTCAGCCGGTATCTCCACAAACCTCCCAGTCCCCCTGATCTTCTTCTTACCCCTCCCGTCCACCTCGCCTGTAGGCTCCATCACCTCGAACTTGACTGCTTTAACAAACCCGTTCTCATCGCCTATGAACTCGACTGGCTGGAGGTAGTACTTGAATTCAACGCCCTCCTCCTCCGCGTGGAGCACCTCATCCCTCCTCGCAGTCTTCAACATGTCTTCTCTACCCCTCCTGTAGACGATTACAGGCCTGCTACCCATCCTCAACGCGACCCTGGCAGCGTCGATACCCGTGTTCCCCCCACCTATGATGACCGTTGTCCTGCCTACAGTGATAGGCGTGTCCCACTCGGGGAACAAGTTTGCTCTCATCAAGTTGACCCTTGTGAGGAATTCGTTCGCCGTGTAAACGTTGTTTAAATCGATGCCCGGTATCTCGAGCATCTTTGGGGCGCCGGCCCCAGACCCTATGAACACGGCATCGTAGTCTCTTGTGAGCTCGCTTAAAAGGACTGTCTTGCCGACGATGTGGTTTAACTTGAAGACCACCCCCAGCTTCTCGAGCTTCTTAACCTCGTTCTCCAACACGCGCCTAGGCAACCTGAACTCGGGTATACCGTATGCTAAGACCCCGCCCGGCTTGTGTAGGGCCTCGTATACGTCGACCTCATATCCTTTAAGCCTCAGCCAGCCTGCGGCTGTCAAGCCCGCGGGGCCAGAGCCCACTACTGCCACCCGGCCTCTAGGAGCCCCCTTAACCCTCATCTCCTCTAGGATCTTCTCCTCAAGCCCCGTCTCCCTCGCGTAGTCCCCTATAAACCTCTCCAGCAACCCGATGGAAACCGGTTCACCTATCCTACCCACGACACAGCTACCCTCGCAGAACCACTCCTGCGGGCACACCCTGCCTGTTATCGATGGGAAGAGATTGTCCTCGTAGACTGCTCTAACCGCTTTCTCCATATCCCCTTTCACTATGTTTTCGATGAAAGAGGGTATCTTGACGTGGAGCGGGCACGACTTAGAGCAGGGTGCGAACCATAGAGGGCACTTCAAGCATCTCCCGGCTTCCTTGACTGCCGTCTCGTAGTCGTATCCCTCTACCACCTCGTTGAAGTCCCTCACCCTAGCATCCGGCGGCCTCACCTTGGGCGGGAACCTCTTCTTCACAACGCGGGACAACCCCTTCACCTCGCGAGGTATTTCTCCAAGGCTAGCTTCTCAACCCTCTTGAACCTGGCATCTCTTCTAAGGACGTCATCCCAGTCCACGAGATGGGCGTCGAACCAGGGGCCGTCTCTACAAGCGTAGGCTATCCCCCCGTTGTACCTCACTCTACACGACCCGCACATACCTGTACCGTCAACCATGATCTGCCTTACGAGCGTGTAGACCCTGACGCCCTTGCCCACGGTCGCCTCAGCTAGTTTCTTAAGGCTTGGCAACGCCCCTCCAGCGTACACAGCCTTCACATCCCTCCTCGCCAACAGCTCTCTAAGCAGGTCTATGAAATGGCCTTTGAACCCCGCGGAGCCGTCTAACGTGGTAATGTAATGCTCGTCCACAAGCTTCTTAGCCAGATATTTATCGGGGTAAACCTCGTTCTCGCTCTTGAATGTCTGGATAGAGATAACCTTGTTCCCCAGCTTGCTCAGCTCTACTGCCAAGCCAAGTTGCTCGGCGTGAGCGCACACAGCGTCGGAGGCTAAGACGACTGTCCCGTAGTTGGCTAGGGGAACCGGGTTGCCTAGCGGGCCTGCCACCGCGTAGATGCTGTCGCCTACATTATACTCCCTGTACAGCTGGGTGGACGTCTTGCCCAGTTTCTTAATGAACATCCCGACCCTGCCGTCTTCGACGGTCGCAACAGACATCGGGATACGCTCCCCCCTATCACTCACCATGATTATCACGAATTGACCCGGCCTCCAATGCCTCACTACATGAGGGGCCTCGACCTCTATGTAGTAGTCCTGGTCATTCAAGTCCTCCTTCCCGGTTATCTTATACATAATGACACCAATTGGCTAACCTAACAAACACTACATGACTAGAGGTATATAAATGACTATCTGTAAACTAGTTCTCGTATATATGCATTAAAATTAGGATGTCAAAGCCTCGCCACTCACTATCTTGCCAGGGTGCAGGGAAAAACGTGACAGGGTTGACCCAGGGGAGGCGGAAACCATGAGGACTACTCGCCTTCACTGCTTAACCCTAAAGTTCCTCAACAGGTAGACAGCCCCCTGATACTCTGCCTTCAAGAGTAGCTTCTCCCTGACAAGCCCCTCTATAAGCCCAGCTGGGTCTCCAACCCTGCCCTCCAGTGCCTTTAAAGCATGCTCGTACCTCAGCGGGTGGACAGCGGTGGTGTTCAGGAGCCAGGTAGCGGGGTCTCCTCCTATGATTCTGGGAGGAGGCTCAGGCATGTTGAGCAACTCCACCCTCCCCTCCCCGAGAGCCCTCTTGAACTCCTCGTACGCCTCTATTAAATCCCTCTCCGTCGGGGGCTTCACGAAGGGTTCCGCGGGGGGCCTTATTGGTATGGATATGTAGGCCTTGGAGGGGTTCAGTTCCCTGAGGAATAGGGCGATCTCCCTGTAATCATCACTACTCGTGTTTAAACCTTGGACAAGCATGGTCTCAGAGATAAGCGTCTTCTTGTAGCCTCTCGCGAACTCTCTGAGCCCCTCAAGTATCCTGTCCAGTCTGAGAGACGGGTGGGGCCTGTTGACCCTCCTCCAAACGCCCTCCTTCACGGCGTCGACTTTAACCGAGACTACGTCGGCGAGCTCCAGATCCCTGCGCACCTCCTCAGCCCAGAGGAGGGATGCGTTTGTTAGCACGGCTACCCTGGCATCTGTCTCCCTCTTAACGAACTCTATGGTCCTACCCATACACGCGTCTAGAGTGGGCTCCCCGTCGGGTACGAAAGTCACGTAGTCGACGCTACCCTTGTTCCCCGCCAGGAACCCCACTATCTCGCCCGCCACCTCCCTCCAGTCGTAGAAGCACTTCCTCTCCACGGTGAGATTATTCGTCCGGCCCAGCTGGCAGTAGACGCAACTGTAGGTGCAGGTCTTGTAGGGTATGTTGTTGACACCGAGGCTACGGCCGAGCCTCCTAGAGTAGACTGGGCCGAAGACATAACCCGGCGTATGAACACCAGTATAACCAACATTACAATAAGGCTATATATGTTTTGTATCTAGCTGAGAACCATCCTCCCTGCCTCACGGTCTTATAGGAGTTCAAACCTCGATTATCTCGCCTGGTTGTATAAACCTCTTGTACCACCGCTCGTAGGCTTCAGGAGTCGCGACGTGTAGTTGTATCAGAGCATCCAGGAGCTCTATATATACCGGCACCATCATATCGTATTTCAAGCTTATTTTCTCCGTGACCACGAGTAGGTCTATGTCGCTGAAAGCAGTATATCTCCCCCTTACAACAGAGCCGAAGACGTACACCCTCGCATCGGGGTCTATTCGCACCACTATTTCCTTCACTTTCCCGGCTACAGAGCGGTAATTCCTCAAGTAATCTAGACGCTGGCGAAGCCTCTCACAGCTGTTTCCCGGGTTCTTATGTAGGGTTTGTGCTGCCGTGAACTTTTTGAGGAGATCTCTTTTCGAGACGGTGGTACCCTCCGCAGAGCTTCCGCGGGAGGATAGTTAGGGATGTAGAGTTCCTGAAAGGCCTGAAGGCTGATTGAGGTTGATGGAACCAGGGTGGTTGCGTGGGTAGTGATAGTTAGGCGATGATGATAAGGTTATGTGAACTCAGATGGGGGCCCTATGGGTAGGAGAGGCGCGTCAACAATATTGCTGACGCGGCGTTGGAGAAGAGGGCGAATAAGAATATTAAGGCTGGTGATACCCCGGCCAGGTAGAGGGCTGTGAAACCCCCGACCATCCAGGCTAGCCCGAAGAAGAGGCTCATCAAACCGTAGGCCAGGGGCCTCAGAGACCTGTCTACAACACTTACTAGGGCGGCTCTCACAATGCTCTCCTCACCGCTCATCACAACACCCCAGAGGATTGAGGAGGCGAGGGCAAGGGGCCTCAGCCTGAGGGAGAGGAGTAGGGCGAACAACGCTGAGGAAATCGGGAGGGCTAGCAGGGTTTTAAACGAGTACTTATCGTAGAGGGCTCCCAGCGGGACTGCTACGAGGGCGTCCACCAGCATGGCGACCGTGTAGGATAGCCCTACCTCCACGTCGCTGAGCAAACCCCACGCCTTGTACAGGTATGAGGCGACAGACCAGTGGATGAAGCCCAGGCCGAGCAGGCTGATCGAGGCCGTGTAGACCCAGAACCCCCTGCCGAGCTGCCTGAACCCGGCTCCAACACTCTTCTTCACGACGCTTCTAACCCTCGGGTACATTACCGCTGACAGGGAGATGAGGATTATCGCTAGGATGCCTGGTACCAGGAGGATGCTGAATGCTAGGCTGTACCCACCTAGGCTTAGGCCGGCCACAACTATGATTGGGCCTATGAAAGCACCGATCTGGTCTAGTAGCTCGTGGAGGCCGAACCCCTTCCCGACGCCCATGGGCTCCGCGACCTCTGATAGAATCACATCCCTGGCCGGGGCCCTCAAACCCTTCCCAACACGGTCGAGGGAGTAGAGTAGCACCGCTAGTTGCCACGAGGATGCGAGGGCGAGCATCGGTATGCTGAGGCATGTGGTAGCATAGCCAAGTATTGTCAGACCCCATAGAGCGGCCGAGGAGCCTATAGTAGTTGCGAGAACCCCGCTGAGGAACCTGATAAGTGTTCCAAGGAACTCGCCTACCCCTATCCACCCCACCATTATCTGCGGTGTATTAAGGTACTGGAGGAAAGCCCCGCTGACGCTCCTGCCTCCCTCGTAGACGATGTCTGCCAGTAGTGAGACGAAGCTGAGCATTAAGAAGACTAGGAGCGGCCTCTTCACACCCAACCACCTGAAACACTCATCCAGCAATACGAATTGGCAAGTAGGCTAGAGGGATATTTTAAGCATTGCCCTAGCTCTCGAGACGGACTCCAGGCCTTTACTATGCGATGGCCCGACACTACATAGGCCGCTTCATCACTTCCTAGCCTTCTCCAGCACTTCGACCACTATTTTGCCCGCTATGATTATTATCATGATGATCGTTAGGCCCCAGACCACTGGGATGAGTATCATGGTGAGGGTGTTAACGCTGAGCCCGCCGACGTCGAGGGCGAATATGAGTACTGCGAGGTAGAAGAGGAGCCTAAGGTACTCCCCGATAGGGGACAGGAACTCTAGTTTGTTGCCCTCCTCCCCTCCCTTGTAGACATACCCGATAAACGCGTCCGTCAGGAGGAACCCGACCACTACTATAATGAACGCTTTCACGAAGCCGTAGACGTAGGTGTTCACAATGTCGAGCATCAGCGTGGCAACGTAGGGGTAGTTCACGAGGGAGAACCATGTCGCAAGCCCAAAGAGAACCCCTGTTATGAGGATAAGCCACATCGACACCTCCCCGAAGAACTCACCGACACTCATACCCGACCTCACGATCGCCTTGCCCAAGTGGAACTTGACCATCCAGTCAGAGAACCCTGTTCTACCAGCCATGTATGTCACGAAGTATTTCACAAGCCTGCCTATAACGTATGTCACGATCACTATCCCGATCAATATGGCAGTGGCTGTCAGGTATTCAACCAGGATTTCAAGAGTTAAATTCAAATCTAAGCCACCTGGCTAAACTCCCATACTCAACCACATGGTCGAAGTTTAAAACGCTTATCAAACGCTTGTTGTACCGGTTTACCACAAGAATTTTCACGTCAGCCTCCTTGAACGCGGAAAGGTCGTCCTCACCGCCCCCGAAGTAGAATACCCTCTCCACCCCTAGTAATCGTCTCACAAGCTTCAAAACCCTTGATTTATCTGGTTTACTAGGGTAAACGTCTAGAAGTTGGCTACCCTGGTGTTCTAAAACCCATAGCCCAAGCCTCTTCGACTCCTCGAGGAATACCCCGAGAGCAGGGGGTCTTCGACCGCACTCCCTGTAGTCTATGTAGACGCCTAACGGGATTCCCGTGATAGACTTCTCAACCTCTACCTGGACGCAGTCCTCCCATCCAAACCTCTTCGAGAAGTCTTCTAGTTGAAGCGCCCTAGCTTTCAGCAAAGCCTCTTCATCAACCACGTACAAGTCCCCGAGCAACACCTCTAAGCCTGCTACAAGGCCGAGCACCTTAGCCCATGGAACCCTGTCTCTGAGAAACCAGTAGTCTCTCCTGCTCACTACACCGATCAGCCTGCTCGCAGACAAGTCTTTTAATACCTCGCTCAACCCAGGGGGCGGGATTGCTTTCTCCCCCGGCTTATCCAGCGGGGTCAGAGCCCCCTCGTAGTCGAAGATCAATGCCTCACGCAAACTAAAACCCGTGTACTAGATAAACTCTAGTTGCTTTATACTATTCCACCAGCCTCGCAATATAGATGCCGTCCTCGTTGCTGATGATCCTCGCTTTAACCCTCCTCTCCGAGAAATCCCTTGCCCCCACGATGGTGACAACCACCCTGTTCTCCTCGTCTACGGCTATAACCTCGTTTTTAAGCCAGCCCGGTAGCTTCACGTCCAGCTCCACTATATCGTTCTTCCTAAATATTATGGGTATCCTGCTAGCCTTCCTGAAACCCATGTCAAGCTTCCTGTAGTCTAAGACCACCCCGTACCTCTCCTCCAGCCCTCGTATAAACTTGTAGAATTCACCCCACGAGGGCTCCCTGACGCCTGGTATTTTCCTTCCGTGCTTATGAACCTCATACTTCTGTATGCCGAAGCCCGGGAACCTCTTTCCAACACCTATTCTAAGACCCCACTCGACGATCTCCGCTATATCCTCGTCGTTGATGCCGGGTATCCAGACTGGTGTAAGCATCACGTCTATACCAGTTTCTTTCACCGTGTACTCGACGGCCTCTTTCACCCTCCCCACATTAAACCACCTGACACCCGTCAGATACCTCGCCTTCTCATCCTCTAGCGTGTCAATGCTCACGTTCAATCTATCCAGCCCGGCCTCCCATAGCCTGGTGATCAAATCCTTGGTGAGCAGGAAACCCCTTGTCTCCAGCGCGACCCTGGGGACGATCTTCTTCAACTCTCCCACGATTTTAGGGAGAGACGGGTGGGTCGCCGGCTCCCCAACCCCGTCTAGCAGGGCCTCCAAGACCTCGCCTCTCTTCAGCTTATAGGCTAGTCTAACCCACTTGACCAGCCAGTCGGCGTCTACTATGAACTCGCTCTGCCTCCTCGCCGAGTAGGGGCCTGCGTCCACGCTACAGTATACGCAGTTGAAGGGGCATATGGTTGTAGACCTGACCTGGAGGACGTTGGTACCCCTGTCGATGACGCCGAAGGCTATGTGGCCGAATAGGGGGATATCGTCCACGTGTATGAGATACCTGTTGCCCCAAACCCTGGGTACCGCCAATATTGGGCACGCTCCTGAATAATAGATCAACCAGCGGGGCTCGACCCGCCACGCTAGGTTGATATCCTAGACCAGGGAGATGGTTTTATTGTTTATTAGCTGTTTAAGTAGAGAAGTAGGCTTGAGACTGAGAGGATGTTTATACCTGGGAGTAGCTATAGGAGGGGGTCGCGGCCCTACGCTACTATAGGGTTGATAATAGCGAATGTTATCGTGTACATTTACACAAGCTACCAGAACTTCCTGCTGGAGTCCACTCCACAGGCCGTATCCAGCCTTGGCTTCACGCCCTACCTGCTGCTCTCTGACCCTCTTGTAGGCGTCTTGAGAATATTCACCTCAATGTTCACGCACGCCGATATACTCCACATATTCTTCAACATGTACTTCCTCTACCTGTTCGGTTACAGCGTTGAGAACTACCTGGGTAGGGCTAGATACCTCACACTATACTTCGCCTCAGGGGTTTCAGCAAGCCTATTCCACCTAGCCTTCTCATCCGTGTCTGACTGGAGCCTCCTGGTCACACCCGCAGTCGGGGCCAGCGGTGCTATATCTGGGGTGCTCGGAGCCTATTTGATCCTCTTCCCCAACACGAAGATGTCCATGTGCACGATCATCATTCTAATACCACTGTGCTTCCCCATCACGGCCTACGCTTTCATGATAATATGGTTTGCCTTCCAGGTCATATACGGCTACTTCACCTCAACGACGATCGCGACTTTCGCCCATGTAGGAGGCTTCCTCACAGGCATACTAGTGACTTGGCTGGTCGCTAGGAAGATGGCCCTTGAGACCAGGCAGACAACGGGGATGTTTCTAGCCGAGATACTGGGGTCTCTTGGAATCGTCTTTAGAAGTAGGAGAGGGCTTGGCAAATGGGCTAAAGGGGTTTTAATCGCGCTCATAATAGCCGTGCTAATCGGCTACTCTTACGGGGCTTTAAACACAGTAGCCCAATCCCCGAGCGCCTACATCGTCAACGTCAACGCTAACGATCAAAGCGACCAGCTTCTAATGGTCGTATACAGTGACTCAGTGTATATCACTACAAGCCAGGTCGACGCTGTTAGAATACTCGTCAACAGGCTTCAAGACGTCTTCTTCTACGATAAAACAGGGGCGAACAGCGTTAGAAACCTACAGGAGACGTACTTGACGACTGTGTCGGGTGTAGTAGTGCCGGTGGAGCTTAACGCGGAGGTTAAATATGATCAAACCGGTGTATTGGAGAGCGCTTCAGGGGTGATGGTGTCCCGCGTGGTCAACGTCAACCCGTACACGGGTGCAAGCAAGATGGGGCCTAGTATTCGGATAGCCTTCACCATGGACTCCTCCGCTATAGGCGGGCTGTACACGGTGGCCCTCCTAGACGTGTTCGCCTCAGCCATCTCAGCCCTCGCGATCATCGCTGTCCTGAAGGCTGAGGAGGCAAGCGCTCTCGGTGAGGAGATCTCTCAGCTCCCATTCCTTTAGGCGCATCCAGGATGGGAAAATAAGTCTTGAGACACACCGTATCAGGGTTGCCTGTCTTGGATTTGATAGTAGGGTTAAACCCTCGAGGACTCCCTTCCCTCCAGCATCCTCTTAACCTTTAAAGCCCTTATAGTCTCCTCCCTGTAAACCTCGTCGAACTTCAAGGACAAGTACCTGATAGTTCTCTCCAACCTCGGTATATAGACTTTCTCAAGCATGTTCACCACGCGTTTAAGCCTCGAGATCTCCGCGCCGATGCTGACAAGTGTTTTCTCGTACTCGGAGACCCTAGCCAGTGTTTCGACTATTTCACTCCTAGCCTTTTGGAGACCATACAGCTCTGGTACAAGGTTCTCCTGGGGCTTCAATTTGGCCGAGGGCTGGAATTCGAAGGTCCAGACACCTAGTATGTTCTTGTACACCGCCTTAAAGAAGACCTCTTCTTTAACAGACGCGGCTTCAGCCTCCATAGTCTTCCACCCGTGCAGGCTCACCGAGTTATAGTAGGATTGGTAGGCTTCTGCGAGGGCCTTGTTTAAACGCCTCCTCTCCTCAATCAACTTCAACAGTGTTTCACGGAAGGTCTGGAGGAGGAGTGACTCCCTGTCCTTCAATATATTGTAGTACCTTCTCGCCAATGCAAGCCTCTTCCTGAGCTTAATTAGCTCGAGTTTGGTGGGCCTGCTGATTTTGATCGCTGGCGCGCTCACCTGGACACCCTGTACTTCGGGTGGTACTTCTTTATCAGCTCATCCCTAATCTTCAGCTCCTCCTCCGGTAGGATCGCGAGGAGATCCCACGCTATGTCGAGAGTCTCCTCAATACTCCTCCTCTCGTTCTCACCCTGGTTGATGAACTTGGACTCGAACTCGTCCGCGAACTCAAGGTACTTCTTGTCCTTTTCGCTGAGCGACTCAACCCCGACGATCGCGATGATCTCCCTAAGCCTCTGCCCCTCAGCGTAGGCCGACATCAACTGCGAGAACACGTAGTGGTGATCCTCCCTCGTCTTCCCGGGGCCGATCCCCTCCTTCATCATCCTCGAGAGGGATAGGAAGACGTCGACGGGAGGGTATATCCCCTTCCTCCACAAGTCCCTCGACAACACTATTTGGCCCTCTGTGATGTAGCCTGTTAAATCGGGGATAGGGTGCGTGATATCGTCGTCGGGCATTGTCAGTATCGGCATAATCGTCACACTACCCTTCCTCCCCTCAACCCTCCCAGCCCTCTCGTACATTGACGCCAGGTCTGTGTACATGTAGCCCGGGTATCCTCTCCTACCCGGCACCTCCTCTCTAGCGGCTGAGATTTCTTTAAGGCTCTCACAGTAGTTCGTCATGTCCGTTAGTATCACTAAGACATGCATGTCCTGCCTCCAAGCCAGGTACTCGGCTGTCGTCAAAGCCACGCGAGGAAGAGCGAGCTTCTCCACCGGCGGCGCCGAGGCCGGGGCTAGGAAGGCGACCGTCCTGTCGATCGCCCCCATGCTCTTGAGCTCGTTGATGAAGTACATCGCCTCCTCGAAGGTGACGCCCACTGCCCCGAATACCACGGCGAAGCTCTCGCCGCTACCCTTAACGCTCGCCTGCCTCACTACCTGCATCGCTATCTTGTTATGCGGTAGACCCGATCCCGAGAATATGGGGAGCTTCTGCCCTCTAACCAGCGTCAGCATCCCGTCTATAACGGATACACCGGTCTCAATGAACTCTGAGGGAGGCACCCTCAGGGCGGGGTTCAAGGGGTCCCCGTGGATGTCGAGGTACTCTTCCGGGAGTATCTCCGGCCCCCCGTCCAAAGGCTTGCCCAGCCCGTTGAATATCCGGCCCAACATGTCTGTCGAGACAGGTATCTTAAGGGTCTCACCCCTCAACCTCACGGTTGTCCTACCCGGCGTTATACCAAGGGAGGAGCCGAAGACCTGGATTACCGTTATGTCACGGCTGATGTCGACGACCTGCCCCAGCCTCGTCTCCCCCTCGACCTCTATTTCAACCAGCTCGCCGTAGGCTACCTCGGGGAGGGATTTGACGAAGACCAGGGAGCCCTTAGCCCCTGTGATCTGCCTTGTCTCCTTCACGAGGAGCTTCATTGCCTCACCCCCTCCATCAACCTGCCTGCCTCCTCATCTAGTGTTTTAACGTATTCGTCGTATACCTTCCCGACTTCATGCGGCGCGTAGAGTTTAAGCCTGTACACCATGTACGGGGATTTCAGCTCCCTGATCTTGAACAGCGGCACATTGCTCCTGATGAGTTTCAGGGCTGTCTCATGGAACCTCCGTATAGCCTCCATGATCAAGAAGCTCTTCTCCAGTGGGGAAAACGCGTCGTTCGGGTCGTAGGCGTATTGTTGGAGGAACCCCTCCCTTATCATCCTCGCGACCTCCAGGGTCAGCTTATCCTCCTCCGGCAACGCCTCGGGGCCCACGAGCCTCACTATGTCAAGTAGCTCCGCCTCCCGTTGGAGTATCTTGAGGAACATGCTCCTCGTCTCCTCCCATCTACCAGCCGAGCGCTCGTTCATGTAGTCCTTGACGTAGTCCACGTAGAGGCTGTAGCTCATCAGCCAGTTTATAGCGGGGAAGTGCCTGCGGGTCGCTAGATCGTAGTCTAGGGCGTATAAAGCTTGGACATATCTAAGCGTATTCCTCACGACAGGCTCGCTGAAATCCCCTCCAGGGGGCGAGACAGCACCTAGAATAGTCACGCTACCAGTCCTCTCCGGCCGGCCGAGCGCTGAAACCCTCCCAGCCCTCTCGTAGAACTCGGCCAGCTTTGAGGCCAGGTAGGCCGGGTAGCCTTCCTCCCCGGGCATCTCCTCCATTCGCCCGCTGATCTCCCTCATGGCCTCAGCCCACCTGCTCGTCGAATCAGCCACTAGGAGGACGTCGTAGCCCATGTCCCTGAAGTACTCTCCTATAGTAACACCTAGCAGGACGCTTGTCTCACGCGCTGCCACAGGCATGTTGCTTGTATTAGCTATGAAGATAGACCTCTCCATCATAGGCCTGTTCCTGCGGACATCGTGGAGCTGGATGAAGCTCTTCAAGGCGTCAGCCATCTCGTTCCCCCTCTCACCGCAACCCACGAAAATCGCGATGTCGGCGTAGGACCATTTAGCCAGGGACTGGAGTAAGACTGTCTTACCCGTCCCGAAGCCTCCTGGTACAGCCGCCTTACCGCCCTTCGCGATCGGGAACATCACATCGATGACTCTTATACCAGTCAGCAGGGGCTCGGCGGGAGGTAGTTTATCCTTGAAGGGCCTGGGCACTCTGACAGGCCACTTGTGGTAGAGCTTAACCTCGTATCTCCTCTCCCCAGATTCCACAACAGCGACCACGTCCTCTACAGTGTACTCCCCGTCCCCCGCCCTCCACTTTAATACACCGCTCACGCCGGGGGGTATCATCACCTTGTGGGTTACGATAGGGGTCTCTTGCACGAGGCCTATAACGTCGCCTGGCCCGACTTTATCGCCCACCCTGATCTTCTCGTCAACAGCGTAGATCCACTTAGTGTTCCTGTTAAGCGAGTTGACTCTAACGCCTCTCCTGATGAATATGTCGTTCAGCGACCTAGCTATCTCGACCTCGGGTCTCTGGAGCCCGTCGTAAATCGACCCAATCAAGCCGGGGCCGAGCTCCGCTGAGAGAAGCTCGCCTGTAGCCTCAACCCTCTCGCCAACCGTCAACCCAGTTGTTTCCTCGTAGACCTGGATGTAGGCTTTATCCCCTCTGACGCTGATTACCTCGCCTATCAAACCTTCTTCCCCGACGTAGACGACCTCGTACATCATCGGCGTGGGTATATCCGTGGCGACAACAAGAGGACCCGCTATCCTGTAAATCCTGCCAGTCCTGCCAGCCAAGTTTAAACACCTAGCTCATAACCTATTATCTGCGAGGCAAATTTCAAGTAATAAGCTTTGGGATCAGACTCCAGAGAAGCCTTCGAGTCAGGTATTACCGTGACCAGGGGGCCGAAGCCCTTCTCGTTTAAGCTGAACACGTCTAAGCCTGCTTCTCTCGCAAGGGACTCCTCGATCAGAATAACCGCCACATCCTTCTCCTTCTTGAGCTTGCTAACGAGTCCCCCCAACTCCCCCCTCCCAGCGACGACAACGTTCTTCAACCCAAGTAGCTTGTAGAAAAACTCGTGTTCTCTGGAAGAAATGACTACCACACGCCTGCTCTCAACCGACATTGAGGATCCTCCTGGAGACAAGTATCCTGAGGAGCTTTGCCTCGTAGAATCTGACGATAAAAAAGTGTGTTAGAATATTCAGTAAACCCCCACGGTAGTACAAGGCTGTCTTGGAAGCCTCCGTCACAATTCTCGCCTCCTCGGCGGTGTACGTGAAGGGATTGTCAGCCCAGGTACCCGACTTCTCTTCGAGCTTGACCACGCTGTTGTAGTAGTAGATCGAGCCCTCCCCTCCTAGAGCTCTGGGGACATCCTCGAAGCCCGTCTCCAACTCTTCTACACGCTCCAAGCCGATCTTCCCTAACCCGAGTTTGTACCTGAGGTACATGCCGTAGAGTACTAGCGCGACCATTGAGAGGGGCAACCCCGGTTGCTCGCCTGTAGCCTCCATCAAACCCGCCAGCCGGTTGAAATATGCTCTGAGAACGCAGGGCAGGGCCTTCCCAACGCATTCCTGGAAAACCCCGCTAGCCGTGCCGCCCCTCTCCAGTTCTGCTGGAAGGCCTTCGAGTTCGTGGAGCAGTCTCAAGAAATCCGCTATCCTTCTATAGGTCTCCGGCATATATTCCTCTATCTCCTCCACCTCCCTCCCCATCACGCTCCTCAACGCCTCGTCTAATTCCTGGAGGCTACCCGCAACCAGCACTTTAGCCAGCTCCAGCCTCGCGTAGGGCGTTGAGTTGAGGGATTGAACCTCTAGGTATGATCCCTCGATTACGTGTTTCACCAGGTCTTCGATGAAGGGTGGTTTCGAGAGCCTAACCAGTATGTTCGCAACCGCGTCGTTGCGGGTCAAGCTGACAGCTCCCTCAAAACCTCTTTGAAGACCTCTACACTAGCCTTCCTGAGCCTCGTGTTGTATGTGTTGTCAACAACTACTTCACCCGAAGACACCTTTACACCGCCGATTATACTGGGATCCTCTATCACCTTGAAGTCGACATTGCCACCCATCGTTCTAAGTAGTTCCTCGATGTTACTCTTATCCCCAGGGGATACGTAGACCTCCACCTTGTTCAGCGATGGAACAGCTCTCCTAAGCTCCGCAAGCGACTCCTCCAGCAGGATCCTCAGGGAGGCGGCCCTCTTCTCGGGATCCAGGTTGCCCAGCTTTTCAAGAGCCTTCTCCTCGATTTCTCTCGCGATCTCCGCTCTCGCACTCGACAATACGAGCCTGGCCCTCCTCCTCGCCTCCCCGATCCTGCTCTCAACTTGGAGCTCCCGCCTAAGTTTGCTCTTCTCGCTTTCAATGAATCTTTTCCTCTTCTCCTCAGCCTCTCTAACAATCGCCTCGGCTTTCTTGTATGCTTCCGCGATAATCTGGTCTGCCTCCGCCCTGGCCTTCTCTAAGACAACCCTCTTTAACTCCTCAACGCTCATAACGCCTACCTGCACACGGGCGGCTACCAGCTAGTTAACAGGAACGCTATTGTTAAGCCGAATACCATCCCCAGGATGCCGAACAGCTCCTCGTAGGCTGCCAGTATTAAGCCTGTGCCGAAGACTCCGCCCTTAGTCTTAATCAACTGGGCGGCTGTCTGCCCGCAGACCCTCCCCTGCATCCAAGCCGAAACCATCTCTGCTAATCCCACAAACAAGCTTATTCCCAGGACAGCTCCAGCTATCCCAGGCGGTAGCCCACCGGGATACTTCGCCAGGATGCCCGGTAGTATCATATAGTACATTAAGAACATGTAGACGAAGCCGTAGACCAGTGTCTGGGTCATGGGGAGGAATGCTAGTATGAAGACACGCCCCCTCTGACCTGGATCCTCGGCTACAACCGGTATTCCAGTGGTCGTTGCCTCCACGATTCCAATAGTGGTTCCGACCACAGCCAACGCCTCTGCGAGACCCGGGCCCATGAGACCTAGTGTGGTGATCCAGTCAGCCATGGACATCAGCCCGGTTCTCACTAAATGGTCGCTAAATAATAAAAACTTTTATTTCACAGGGGCACCTATCTTGACCACGCGGGCTTTCACGCCGGCAGGCATTATCCTCCTGCCAGAACCCTCGTAGAACTTGGAGGAGACCTCGTACATTATCAGCCTCAGGGAGTGTACGAAGGGGCTTATCGAGGATAGCCCCAGGTTCACAATGTGTAGCGTGATCGCCATTACAAACCCGACTACGAAGGCTACAATTGAAGCACCGGCGAGGGCGGAGGTCGTGTTGACTATAACACCGTTGAGGAGCTCCGCCATTATCGCTGAGCCGATGGCTATTCCCGCGATCCTGACGAAGGATAGAGTGTCAGCCATGACTCCGAGGACGTCGAATATCCAGAGGAGGGCGCCGAAAGGCCTGTCAACAAGAGACCTGAACACCGCGTATACTACCAGGAGGCTTAAGGCGGTTTTAACGCAAACATCCCCTGGTAGAAGCTTGAGCAGTCCCAGGACGTCCACGTTGAACCCGAACACCGTCTTTATCGCTGGGGGAGCAAATATCATTAGCGTGATTATAATCGCCTCAGACCCTACTCCAACCTTGTTCTTGAACACGATATTCTTGTATAAACCAACCGCGTGGGCGAACAAAACCATGAAGTACCCTACCATCAGAGCCAGCCCTATGTAGCTTAGGATAGCCCTGCCAATGTCCCCCAACGCCGCTAGGCGTGGCGGCAGGCTGGGGAGCACTGGCGGGATGTAGGCTGAAATGTACTGGCCTAGCAGAGAGCCGAAGAAGCTCCCCGAGAGAACCCCTGTTATAATCCCGGTTATCCCGGCGTATGTCGCTATTTTGATCAGCTTCGAGAGTGTCTCCTTGTTTTCCACGAAGTAGGGTAGGACAAGCCTGGATCCTATTATCAAGCCTATAGCGTACCCCACGTCGGGGAACATCAGCGAGAAGAACACGAGGTAGAGGTAGGTTAAGAGCGGCGTGGGATCCCACTCGTGAGGGGAAGGATAGCCCATTATCTCGGTGAAGAGCTCGAAGGGCTTGAAGGGCTTCAAGTTATTGAACTCGACGGGGGGATCCGGGGCCTCCTCCGCTATTAAGACGCCCTTCCTCCCGCGGACAATTTTCTCTACTTCAGGTAGTTTTGATCTCAGGGTCCAGCCCGCTATAACAGTAAGGTACTTCGACTCGCGGGCCTCTCTCAGGATGCCTATCTTGGATAGAACCTCCTCGGCTAAAATCTTGGCTGAGGCGATCTCGTATGCCTTACTGGCGACTACACTACTGATCTTCTCTCTTATTTCTTCAACCCGCCGGCTCAAATCACCCACTTGCCTCTCTACGAGCGCCAATAGCTCGCCTGGATCCCGTGTCCCCGTGGCTTTCAAGCCGACTTCGAACCGCGAGATCTCGTCTCTTAGCTCATCGTAGATCTTTCTCTCGAAGACTACTTGAATTATGAGCTTGCCGGGCTGTGCTTCAACTTTCATCAAGGTCTCAAGGGACTTCTCCTCAAGCTTCTTCAAATCCTCGGCGGGCCCGTAGAGCGTTTTCACTGCAACGAGTGAACCCTCGTAGTCTAGGATGATGCTTGTTGAGCGCGCTTCAACAGCTTTAGCTAACAGCATCCTCAACGCTACCAGCTTCTCCAATGTGCCCTCCAGCCTAGACAACTCCTCTTCCAGGGCTCTCACGATCCTCATGGTTTCTTGGAGCTCGTTGTGGAGTTTCATGAGGCCCTCGTCTAGATCCCACGGTAGTTCTTTCACCTCAACCTCAACCGCGCTTTTAAGCCTGCTCGACAACTCTTGAACCAGCTTCTCTGTCCTGCTGGCAATCTCCAGCCTCGCCTCCAGCTTCTCAACCTCCCTCTTAGCCTCGCCTGCTGGAAGAGGTTCGAGGATGCTCCTCCTGACAAGGTCGTCTAGGAGACTGTCCGCCTCCTCGGCTGGTACAACAATGTATGTTTTAACAGCCACATCCGGCCTGTTGAGGAATAGCTTAGAGAGCCCGGCCAACCTCAGCTGACCTCGACTCCAGCTACTATGGAGGCGAGCCTTCTCGCCCACAAATCTATTTTCGCTGAAGCCTTCTCCTTCAGAGCCTTCGCCCTCTCCTCCGCCTCGCTTATTATTCTCTTCACCTCTCTCTCAACGTAGTCTTCAAGCCTTCTCTTCTCCTCGTCTAGCAGAGCCTCATAAGACCTATCTCTCAAAATCTCCTCGGCGCGCTTTTGTGCGTCCCTTAAAATTTCGTCAGCTTTCTTCCTAGCCTCCTCAAGCAATTTGAGGGCTTCAGCCTCGATCTCTGAGGCGAGATCGCTCAACTACTCCACCTTAACCCCAGGTGTTAAGCCACTTTTTTCCAATGAAGCCCTATTCTTATAAACGTTGATACGCCAACGGTTTAAAGCTCACATTGATAATAGTAACGGTGTGAGACGGGGAATCCAATGAATGCAACTCCGGGGGTCTAGTTGAGGAGGCTCACCCACGCTTTCACAGGCTTCTCAATAGGCTTCCTGGCGGCAAGACTATGGGGAGGCAACCTAGCCCTCGCCGCCTACCCTCTCCTAGGCTTGCTAGGGGGTATATTCCCGGACTTCGACCTTAAATCCTGTCACAGGGTTTACCTCCACAACCTGTTCTCAAGCGTGGCGGTCACGAGTGGGCTCTACGGTGTGTTAGTGGGGAGTGGTTTACCGACAGTGGTGAGCGGCGTTGGCTCGGCGTGTTTTCTAGCAGGGTGGCTCAGCCACATTCTACTCGACTCCCTCACCTTGAGGGGCGTGGCCCTCTTATACCCCTTCGACAAGAGGATGAGGGGTTTAAGGCTTATTAGATCAGGCGACTGGAGGGGGGAGGCCCTAGCCTGGCTTATAGGCCTCGGGTTAATCTACCTGGGCTTCATAGTGAGCCGACCCTGACCTAAAGAGCGGGGCTTCCAGTTGTAAAAACCTGATCCAAGCATTCCCCACAGTCTGTGCCTTTCACTCCGTGTACTTCAGCCCTCTTCTCAGAAGATAGAAGAGGCCGAGATCCACTGCTAACACGGCTACCAGGCCTATAGCCAAATACTCTCTAGCCTGGTTCAGCATGTTCTCGGCCCCATTAATCTTGTTCTCATAGTCCAAGAGCCTGACCGTTAGGTTGGCGACCGTCGCGTTACAGTTGCCTGCGTTCACGAGGAGCACGTTAATAGTCTCGTTCATGCTTGCTACCTGGTGGTTCAAGCTGTCAACAGTCCTGGTCAAGTTGTCTATCATGTCCTGGAGCTGGAAACCTATTGAGACCAGGTTCGAAGCCGAAGGATAGTACAGCTTGGAGTAGGAGAGCAGGAGGTCTTCGAAGACATCTTCATCTACGACGCCGCTCAACGCCAGCGTCTGGTTGAAGCCGGCGGGCTTAACCAGTAGTGCGAAGCCCCGGCCAAACCCTAGCTTATCGTAGTCCAGGATCTTCACTAAGACCCGGCCCTCCTCCCTAACAACACTCAGGCTGTAGCCCTGCTGGACTAGCTCCGCGATATAGGCTTGATCCGAAGAAGCATCATATATCCCTGGCTTAACCACCGGCAACCCCACTCCACTGCCACCGCCTGCTCCAGTGTAGGGGTTGTATATGATCACCGTCGAGTTTACTCCCAGGTAGACCCTGAAGTCATTTATTATGTCGTTTAAGTTGTTTAACGTCAAGTTGATGAGATCCCTGTAAGTCGCCTCGTCGACGAAACCCCTAATCGAGTCCAGTCTCTGGAACAGCGGGTAGTACATCAAGTAGACTCCCCCGCTTGTAAACCACGTGGCTTTGACGGCTAGTGTGCTGTAGAATCTACAGGACTGGTTGAAAGCCCATTCCAGCGCCTCAGCCGGCAGGCTCCTCAGAAAGTCCTGGGGGTAGAGCTCGAGTAGGACAACGGGTTCGGTGAAGGACCCGTAGAATTTGTTCAGCCAGCCGCTCGCCTTGAGAGTCCCGGGGAAGAAGAGTGTTAGGTGAGTAGCGTTTGAACTTATGATCTTGAACTTCAAGTAGTAGACTCCCTCAGAGATGTTGAGGCCTGAAGGCACTGAGACCGCGAAGCTGGGTGTCTCAAGAGTTGTGTTGTCGAAGGCTTCTACAACATTGTAGCTGGTTAGATTCACCACTATACCGCTGGGCGTGTTCGAGACCACTAGGCTTGTATTGAGGACATCCCACCAGGAGCTCTCGTTGAACTCCAAGGTGAAAACCGCTGGCGGGATGTAGTTGCCGGATATATTGAAGTACGGGTTGATGCTCATAGCCGTCGAGTTGGGGTCTACGCCTGGGACACCTATGAACACCGTGAAGTTCCCTCCCCACAAGGTGTTCACGTAGGACTGGTTGACGAGGCTTGTTAAGTCGACGAGGCTCCCGTTTACAAACGCGTTTGTCTCGTTAACGAACACAACTAGATCGCTTAGGGATGGATCCACGAGCTTCATTAAGTGGGATAAGTAGTCGTAGGGTGGGGTGGGGTTGATGTACTCTACTTCGCTATTCAATGTAGTCGTGTTCCCCATATTAAGCATAGTCAAATCGGCTCCGGGAGCGTATATGAGTATGAGCTTCATCGGCTGGACGAACCTTTGCGATACAGCAATGCTTGGAGCTAGCAGGGCCAAGACAAGCATTGCTACTACCAGGATATCTCGAGGTCTAATCAACGTGACCACCGTTATTCCTAGTTTAAACAAGGCGCTGAATTAAAAAAGCTATCCTAGATCGGGGCCGGAGCACAGTGATCCTACTTTAAGATGGCCTACTGCATTTCACTGTTTAGACGAAGGGGCGGTTCTGAGAGATGAAGATCCTCATAGCTGGAATTCTAGCTTTCGAGTCGGGTAAAACCACTCTAGCCCTCGGTTTAGCCCGGGAGTTTAAGAGTAGGGGTTTCTCAGTGGGGTATTTAAAGCCTGTGGCAGGCCACAACGGGTGGTTTCAGCAGGATACCGTGGAGTACACTAGAGCAACCGGTGTTCTAGTAGGACACGACGCATATGTTGTCGCGAGTGAACTTGGATTAACCAGGGAGATACCTATCTTAAACCCCCTCGACATACTCACACTCCCATTAGACCCCTTCCTCGAGGATCTCACGCTGAGGAGATACCTTGATTACATGTCCTCGAGCCTGAGGACGGCTGTCCTGGTAAGGTTTTCCAAGATCGGTGGATCGGGTCTAGTAAACGACTACTTTGTAGTAGGGGAGAACGTCTCCAGGCTCTCCAGCGTCTCACTCGCACTATACAACACTATTATAAGCGTAATAGGGGAGAACAGCTCTTTCACCGAGATCTCGATCAGGGAGCTGGAGGATTTAATGAACAACCCGGAGACGTATAAGGAGATAGATCGAACCACAGGCTTACTCGAGGAACGGGAGGTCATGCTCGTGGAAGGGTACAATGATGTCTCCGCCCCCACGCCCTCGTCCTGCGAGTCTGACTACGCTATTGCTGTCGCCCCGACGAGAGCGGCCTTGTACGATGGCTCGAAGTACTGCAGGGGGATCCAAGTGCTCTCGCCAAACAGGCCGTGGCTCGCGAGGACGGTCAGCGTGCTGGAACTTATCGGCAAGCCGTTGAGAAAGTTCAACATACCGCCTGAAGCCAGTGGTGCTGAGTTTAAAAGAAGCGTCAGCGATATAGTTGACACAATAATTGGAAAAGCGTGAAAGCTGATGAGCGTGCTCCGTAGAGAGGGTTTTGCGGAGAGGCCTACTGGGAGCGAGCTGATAATGAACCTCTTAGACGCCGCTCAGGAAGCGGCGGCCGGGGGAGACTGCTTAAAGCTCGTCAAGTTCCTTAGAGACAGGTATATACAGTTCAGCAGGGAGAGGCCTGGGTCTGCTGGTTTGTTCAATGTTATTAGGCAGATATTAACCTACGTTAGAGACCACGGGTGCACTGGTGTAAGGGACTTCATCGCTGGTTTGAAGGAGGGATATGACAAGGCTCTGTGGAGCGCAAGCGAGGTTATGGCCAAGAGGATTGTCGACGGGGAGGTTTTGATGACGAACAGCAACAGCCTGGCTGTTAGGAGGCTCTTCGAAATCCTTGTGAGGAACAAGGTTAAGTTCAGCGTGTACGTCCTCGAGTCTAGGCCGGGTCTCGAAGGCCTGATCCTAGCCGACTACCTCGACAAGCTTGGTGTCGAAACCTACCTTATAGTCGACTCGGCCGCAAGGTTCTTCATGAAAAACGTTGACAAGGTCGTCGCGGGCGCCGAGGCGGTCGCCGCGAACGGGGCTATCGTGAGCAAGGTTGGGACAAGCCTGAT
This sequence comes from Thermogladius sp., assembly GCA_022759365.1. Taxonomy (GTDB): domain Archaea; phylum Thermoproteota; class Thermoprotei_A; order Sulfolobales; family Desulfurococcaceae; genus Thermogladius. The sequence continues at coordinate 24,780 of JAEMPJ010000018.1, forward strand.
GGCCCTTGTCGCAAGCGAGGCCAGGGTGAGGTTCTTCACCATAGCCCCTACGCTGAAGATCAGCCTTGAGACCGTCTACGGCGAGCTGATCAAACTCCCCGAGGGGGACTGGAGGCTCCTCATGGATGAGGAGACGAGGAAGAGTCTGCCGGAGAAGTATGTCGCTAAGGCACCCCTATACGACGTGACACCACCCAACATGATAGACGGTGTAGCGACAGAGCTTGGGTTGTACCCGCCGCAGTCGATCCCCATCCTCGTTAAGACTATCTACGGGTCTTACCCGCCCCAGTTGACCCCGCTTGAGAAGTTGTTCTCCGAGCTCCTGGGGGGTGGTTGAAGTGGAGGGCATACCACGGGAGGTACTGGAGATAGCTGATGGAATAAGGAGTATGAGGATAAGGGGTGCTGGGAAGATAGCCAGGTCGGCTGCCGAGGCGTTGAAGATAGCGGCCGAGAAGTACGAGGGTGCTAGGGAGCCGGGGGCTTTCAGGAAGTACATGGCTAGAGTAGCCGACCTGCTGATAGAGACGAGGCCGACTGCCGTGAGCCTCCCCAACGCTGTGATGTACGTTATGCAAGCCGTGTTCACGCCGGCAAGCGATTTCGAAAGCCTGCGAAATAGTGTTGTGTCGGCTGCCGCGAGGTTTATCGAGGAGAGCAATAACGCTGTCAAGAGGATAGCCGAGTTCGGGAGTAGGAGGATCAAAGAGAACTCTGTCATACTAACCCACTGCCACAGCACGGCAGCTGTATCCGTGATAACCGAGGCCTACAAGCAGGGGAAGGTTGTGAAGGTCTACAGCACTGAGACAAGGCCCTTCTACCAGGGCAGGATAACGACTAGGCAACTCCTCGAAAACGGCGTCCCGGTTGTCCAGATACCGGACAGCGCTGTCAGGTACTTCATGCATGAAGTAGACCAGGTTGTGATAGGGGCGGACACGATCACCAGCAACGGGGCTGTTGTAAACAAGATCGGGACGAGCCAGGTCGCCTTAGCAGCACACGAGGCGAGGGTAAGAGTCTTCGTGGCAGCCGAGACCTACAAGTTCTCGCCTATGACGGTGATAGGCGAGCTCGTCCCCATCGAGTTCAGGGATCCAAGCGAGGTAGTGCCTCCTGAATGGCTCCAGGCCCACAGGAATGTCAGGGTGTTAAACCCCTCGTTCGACGTCACCCCGCCCGAGTACATTGACGCGATTATAACAGAGGTTGGCGTGATACCGCCCCAGGCGGCGATAATGATCCTGACCGAGAGGCTTGGGTGGGCGATAGATAAGATTAAACAGGCTGGTTTAACAAAGCTTAGATTTGAGGACTTGGTGGAGGAGTAGGTTGGGCGAGGACGTCTCCGCGCTGAAGAGCGAGATCGCGAGGCTGATCGACGAGAGCAGGGATGTTGAGGTTAAGATAGCCTTCTACAGCGATGAGAGAGTCCAGGCGGTCATGGACCGGCTCAACAAGGAGTGGGAGAGGAACGGGTACAAGGGGATCCCCCTAGACTACGCTACAGTGGATGAGATAAAGATGTTGAACGCGCTGGCCAAATACTACTCCACTCACCCCTCCAACGCCTACAGGAACTTTGTGAGGAACGCTTACGGAATACCCTCCCCTAAGATCGAGAGGAAGAGCTGGTGGAGGAGGCTACTGGGACTATAGGTGGCGTCTATGTCTAGCACCAGTAGCGGAGATGATCTGAAGAAGAAGGTCATAGAGGTGCTCGAGACCATAGCTGACCCGGAGATCGGTATAGACGTCTACAACCTCGGCTTAGTCTACGGGATAGAAGTAGCCGGCGGCAAAGTTAAGATCAAGATGACCCTTACAACACCGTTCTGCCCATTGGCGAATATCCTCCCCATGATGGTTGACGAGGAGTTGAAGAAGAAGCTGGGCGTCGAGGTGGAGATAGAGCTCGTGTATGACCCGCCGTGGAACCCCTTGATGATGACTGAGAAGGGCAGGAGGATGTTTATAGAGAGGTACGGCTACGATATTGTGGAGGAATACAAGAAGCAGATGGAGTCGGAGAAATTCGAGTACTAGAGACCAAAACGTTTTTACAATCAAACCCTTTCTCCTAATATCAAACACGCCTGGGGTTGTGGGAAGTGAGCTGGAGTATACTCAAGCTTCTCCGTGAAAACCCCGACGAGCTGAAGAAGCATGTGAAGAAGAGGTTTATGGATGAGGGGATCGTGGATGAAGCCTTGAAGCTAGACCTCGAGTGGAGGAAGCTGCTCTCCGAGATACAGGAGCTGAGGCATAAACACAACGTTATAAGCAGGGAGATATCTAGGCTCCAGGGAGCGGAAAGAGAGGAGAAGATTAAGGAGGCGAAGGAGCTCCTATCCCTGTTGGAGGAGTATGAGAAGAAGCTCAACGAGCTCGAGGCCAAGAGGGAGGAGGCCCTACTCAAGCTACCCAACATAGTCCACGACTCAGTCCCCGTGGGCCCCGACGACTCGTATAACCTGCCCATCAGATTCTACGGTAGGCCGAGGGTCTGGACGGGTTACCTCGATCAGTTTAGGCAACAGACCGAGAGGTACGGCTTTAAAGTAGAGTACGAGCTCATCGACTGGAAGCCTGTGGGACACGCGGATATGCTCGAGCTTGTCCTCGGGATGGGTAATACTGTGAAGGCTGGTGAGGTCGCTGGGAGCAGGTTCTACTACTTGTTCAACGACATAGTCTTCCTCGACATGGCTCTACTAGCCTACGCCATAGATCACCTGACCTCCAAAGGCTACACGCTGGTGCTACCACCCTACATGCTGAGGTTCAAGTACATACAAGGCGTAATAGACTACGCTACTTTCAAGGACGCCATCTACAAGATCGAGGGGGAGGACTTGTACCTGATAGCGACAGCCGAGCACAGCCTCGCCGCCCTCCACGCGGACGAGGAGATACCTGAGGAGATGTTGCCCCTGAAGTACGTGGGGGTTAGCCCCTGCTTCAGGAAGGAGGCTGGTGCCGGGAACAGGGATTTAAAGGGGATCTTCCGAGTCCACCAGTTCCATAAAGTAGAGCAGTTCATATTCGCGAAGCCTGAGGAGAGCTGGGATCTAATGGAGGAGCTCATATCAAACGCCGAGGAATTGTTCAAGGGGTTGAACCTCCCCTACAGGGTCGTCAACATCGCGAGCGGTGATCTAGGGGCCCCTGCGGCCAAGAAGTACGACCTCGAGACCTGGATGCCCGCCCAGGGCCTCTACAGGGAGATGGTTAGCTGTAGCAACGTGACTGACTGGCAGGCCTACAGGCTTAAGATAAGGCTTATCAGGAGAAAGGGGATGATTAGAGAGCTTGTCCACACGCTCAACTCAACGGCCATCGCGAGCACTAGGACTATTACTAGCATACTCGAGAACTACCAGGAGCCCGACGGCGTTGTTGTGATCCCGAAGGCTCTGAGGAAATACCTTGAGCCGTTCAACAAAGCCCCCAAGGACGCTATACACCCCGTTAAGAGAGAGAAGTCGAGTTAACACAACTGTTTTCCCGTTTAAAATACTCTCTTGAACCATTCCCGGCCTCCCCCGCCATAAGTGCCGGGGGGTTCCCTATAAGGGGTTCACGGGCTACTCGCCTAACTGGTTCGCATCCGCTGATTCCCCTTCCCAGAGCGTCGGCTCTGGAATGAGCCGGGCTTCCCTGGGTTCATCGGGAGGTTGATGAATTCTCTTAAGCTCCCTCGTTTAAAAGAGATCCCTGCAGTTAATTCATCGTCTAGTAGGGTGTGATGCTTGGAGGAGCCGGATGTAAAAGCAGAGGTCTACCTAGTCCTCGGGTTCGACGAGGAGAGCGATAAAGCCCTGAGAGTAGCCTGGAGTGTTGCGGAGAAGATGCTTGAGAAGGGTGTCTGGGTTGTTGTAACACCGACACACGAGTGGCTGACGGATCCAATGCTTGCGGAGATGTCCGACTACCCGAAGGTCTTCGTTAACGGGAGGCTGATGTTCATAGGTAGAGCCCCCTCGGAAGACGAGCTTGTTAAGGCGATTGAAGACAGGCTTGGCTTGAAGGTTAAGCCGAGAAGCGAGGAGACCGCTATTCAGGGCTCGAGGAGTGACGAGGGGTTTCGTGAAGTAGTTTTCACGCTCGCATAACCCGCGTGTTTTAAGCTTATAAGGGTGTTTTAACAAAAAAGCTATTGCAGAGCGGGGCTCACCCGGAGTATTTGAGCTAAACCGATAGTTTACGAGGAATCCCGTAAGAGAATTTGGCAAACAGGGGCTTTTTAGGGATCCCCGATAACCACAGTGTTTTCAAGGCATCCCGGCGAGGGCTTTAGATGTACAGTATTTAATAGAAATCTGAGAAGGGTGAAGCCCCGCGATGAAGCAACTTATCCTCCCCACGGTTAAGCCACCGGTCTGTCTCCTCTAAAGCTGATTCAACAGCCTCCCTTGGCTTCATGCCCTCCATGATCCTTAGGAAGAGTTTTCCCAGGAAGTAGTCCCCAGCCCCTGTTTTATCGTCAACTCTCCTCCTCTCAGAGCCGACTTCGCTCACTGAACCACCTGTAACTAGTATAGGAGGTTTAACTCCTTCTGTGACGACAACAAGGGACTCCTTCACCAACCCGCTCAGCCTCTTCAACGCGTCGTGCTTGCTCTCAGCCCCTGTTAGAGCGATAGCCTCCTCTACATCCATGTGAAGTATGTCGAATAAGCCGATCACATCGATTAGTAGACCTCCCACCTTATACCTCAGGGTGCCCCGCCTCCTCTCCCTTACAAACCCCTGGATGTCGCCCGCTAGGAGAGCCGACTTAACCCTCAGCTCCTTCAACAAGCTGAAAGACACCTCGCCTAGGACGGGGTTGACTATTGTGTAGCACACCCCTGTATGGGTGTCACCGCTCGTGAGCTCCGGCGAGAGCTCTAGAACCTCCATTACACGGCTTGAGTTGAGGTAAGTTATCTTGAAAACCATTGGGGAGGCTGAGTAGGCTGAGTTGGCCTTGAAAGACCACAGCTTGTTCGCCATGAACAGCCAGTGGGGGCCGACCGAGTAGACCTCTGGTTGAACCCCTTCGTCTAGTAAAGCCATAGTCGAGTAGTAGACTCCCCCACCATACTTTTGAGCTATCCCTGCCTTCGAGTAAATGTAGTCGACAGTGGGGTTCCCGTAAACGCAGACCCTCCTCAACATGGTGGAGAACCCTACTTACTCTTCCCCCTGAAAGCGTTCCTCGCATGAAACTCTTTCAAGTGATATATGAGGTCGTCCACAGAGTAGAAGAACACCGTGTTAGACCCTCCCCCCTGCCCGCCGCCGAGGCAGGCCTCGCGGGCGTTAACGCATATAGGGCAGGCGATCATACCTGTGATCCTGTCGCGGCAAGTCCAAAAGACAATCCCATGCGACTCTACCTTAAACTTCTCCCACCTAGGCTCCCATGTATAACTCAAACTGAAACAGCCCCGTGGATTAATCCATCCCGAAGGGATTTAATACGTTTGCGAGCATAGCAGTCCTGCCCAGTTCACGTGGTGATCCCTGCGGGAAATCATATGAGGGAGCTTCCTCGGCTACCGGCCTGACCAAGGGGGCGCGGCCCCGAAATCTATCTAATCCCAAGTGTAGCCCACCTGAAATCCCACACTACGAGATCCGTGGAGCCAGTCCTCGAAGGGGTCTCTAAACATTGTTCAGCCGGTTGATCCCTCTTCATCGCTTGAACTCGGCGGCCTAAAGTATTCATCACTCCTCCTAGACCATCTGAAATAGTCTCTTATAATATTCCACGCCAGGGAAGCCTCGTTGACTCTAATCTCTGCCTCTACCCTCTTCAGCCTCATCCTCTTAACAATGAACTCGAGGGAAAGCCTCCTCAACTCGTCGAGCTCCACACTAATCGACTCGTAGTGCTTTATCTCCTCAGCCAAGCCTATCACGATGGCGGCGCGGGAATTATTATTTTACCCTTGAAGTCCTCGAGTTTAAAGCTGTTTGAGTCCAGCCTAGCTACCTCGTACCCTTTAACATGCTTCAGGAAGTCGTCGACGGGCGCGAGGGGGAGGTTTAAACCCTTGACCCAGTAGTGTATCGGCATGACGTTGACTGGTTTAACCTGGCTCACGATCTCCCACGCCTCAGCGGCATCGATTGTGAAAGTACCTCCCACAGGGGGCATCAGCAAGTCGACTCCTCTAAGCTCGTTTAAAACATCTTGAGAGGGTATGTGGCCTAAGTCTCCTAGATGGGCTACACTGAAGCCTCCGGCTCTCACAACGTAGACGTAGTTCCTGCCACGCCTCCTCCCCTGGGCTTTGTCGTGGTATGTTAATAGTCCTTTCACATATACGTCGTCGAGCCTGCTCTCGCCCGCGAACTCTATTAAAACCCTGCTCTTGTCCTTCTTGACGACTTCGACAGCGTTGTGGTCGAAGTGCGTGTGGGTTACAAGTATTAGATCCCCTTTAACGCTAGGCGGCTTCAGCCCCAGGCTACCCCCGTCGTGGGGGTCGAATACAATAGTGTACCCGCTTGGCAGGGTTAGGGATACGCATGCGTGGCCGTGCCAGGTTACAGTAACCAAAAACCCGCACCTCACGCTAAAATAGCTCCAACCAATCTATTAAGTCTAACCTGGTGTTCGCGTTGAACGCTTTAACGCTCACTGGTTTAATCGGCGTCATCCTGCTCTTCCTACCCTCCACGGTTTTCCTATTAACATACAGCATCCTAGGCTTTCAGTCCAAAAAGTATAAGGAGAAGAGGGGGCTCAAGCAGTACTCGGGCGAGCTCGTCTCAATTATAATACCTGTGAGAAGAGAGCCCGTTGAATACATTGAGAGAGCTCTGGCGAAGCTCGCGGAGTTGAGGAACCTTATAAACATTGAGGTGATCATAGTCTCAGACGACCCGCCTGAATTCCTAGGCGAGCTTAGAAGCCTTGTGGATAAGTGGAGGGGGGTTCTGAGAGTAAACTATATTTGGAGGATGGAGCCGAGGGGGTTCAGAGCTGGTGCTCTGAACACAGGTCTCTTCGCCTCTATTGGAGACTACGTTTACGTGATGGACGTGGACTCCTTCTTCGACCCATGCCTCATCACGGAGGGAGTCTCCCTCTTGAAGTCGGAGGAGAGGCTTGCTGCTGTGGTAGGCAGGTGGAGCGTGTGGAATACTGGGAGCAGGCTGAGCGATGCGATAGGGGTCAACATGGACTACGTTGTGAACGTCTTGTTTAAGGCTAGGTCAGCGCTAGGGTTGAACGTGTTCCCACTGGGGACGGGGACGATATACAAGGCCTCCGTGCTCAGAGACGTCCTGAAGGGTTGGGACGAGAATAGGATTCAGGACGACATGGATCTAGGTGTCAGGTTGCACCACAAGGGTTTCTCAGTGGAGTACCTTGACTCTTGTAGAGTGTATGTCGAGGCCCCGACGAGGTATAGCTCGCTGAAGCTACAGCAGGAGAGGTGGGCCTACGGGGCGACCGACGTTGTTTTAACTAGGCTTAGGCTCATACTTGAGAGCCCCCTCAGCTTAGCGAGCAAGCTGGAGTCCATCTTCTTCCTCAGCCAGTACATCACTATCCTCTTAATGTGGATCGGGTTTGCATTGACTGTTGTAGCGAGCCTTCTAGCAGGAGTGGATTTTGCTTCAAGGTACCTATACATGCTTCTAGCCTGGCTGGTGGCGGAGGCTTTCTTCAGCCTCGTTGAGGTAAAGACGTTGAAAGGGGATTACAAGTTCATAGCCGTCAACCAGGGGAGGATAGCCGCTGTCACTACAGCCCTCTCCACGCCTGTCGTGAAGGGGGTTGTGAAAGCACTCCTCAGAGTGAAGCTGGAGTACAAGAGGACTCCCAAGGGGTTCTTCGAGAAATCCTTCATTGGGAGAGGCCTGTCAGGCGAGGTCGTCCACACCGCCCTCCTCGCCGCGGCGCTGACACTTATACTCCCGCGTAGGTATACTGTCCTCGCCCTTGTTACAAGTATGTATCTTGCCGGGCTTGTTTATACTTTAATAAGGTGGCCTAAGGATATACTCGGGTTGGGTTAGCCCGCCTTAAACACAAAACTTTTACTATGAGTAGAGTAGAAGGGGTTTGAATGCCAATGGAGTTTGCGGAGGACAAGTTTAGCGACGAGGAGGTACTGGGCGCGCTCCTCCCTTTCGTGAGATCCTGGTTTACCAAGAAATACGGGAAGTTGACCCCACCCCAGAGGATGGCTATACCCCACATCAAAAACGGGAGGAACGTCCTCATATCATCCCCAACTGGGACGGGTAAAACATTAGCCGTCTTCCTCGGCATCATAGACAATTTGTACAGGGAGTATTTGGATAAGGGCTCCCTACCCGAAGGGGTTTACGCAGTCTACGTAAGCCCACTGAGGGCGTTGAACAACGATATGAGGAGGAACATCTACGAGCCGGTCAAGGAGATCGCTGAAGAGGCCAGGGGGATGGGGGTTGAGCTCCCGGAGATCAAGGTGGCTGTGAGGACGAGCGACTCTAAGGCAAGCGATAAACAGAGGATGCTCAGGGATCCGCCACACATACTGATAACCACGCCCGAGAGCCTAGCCCTCTCGCTGAACGCCCCTAGGTTCAGGGAGAAGCTCAAGAACACAAGGGTCGTGATCGTCGATGAAATACACGAGCTCGCTTCAAGCAAGCGTGGAAGCCACTTAAGCCTCAGCATCGAGAGGCTTGAGAACCTGGCTGGGAGGGAGCTCCAGAGGATTGGTTTAAGCGCTACAATAGCGCCGCTAGAGGAGGTTGCCTTATTCCTCGTCGGTTACAGGGACGACGGCCAGCCAAGGGACGCCGTCATAGTTGACGCAAGGTTCTCCAAGCCGATCGACATCGGAGTCGTAACGCCCGTTAAAGACCTCATACACACGCCTGCGGAGGTCGTGAACGAGGCCATCTACAAGACCCTGATCTCGATGATAAAGAGGCATAAGACTACGCTTGTCTTCACCAACACGAGGAGCGCAACTGAGAGAGTTGTCTACAAGCTTAGGAAGATCATGGAGAGCGAGAAGGTCGTTGACGCTGACAAGATTGAGGCCCACCACAGTAGTCTAAGCAGGGATGTGAGGCTGGAGATAGAGGAGAAGTTGAAGAACGGTTCCTTGAAGTGCGTTGTCAGCTCGACGTCCCTAGAGCTAGGGATAGACATAGGATACATAGACCTCGTGGTTCTATTGAGTAGCCCGAAGAGCGTGACCCGCCTCCTCCAGAGAGTGGGGAGGGCTGGGCACCATATAAGGGAGGTCAGCAAGGGGAGGATAATTGTCGTGGACAGAGACGACCTCGTGGAGTGCACAGTGCTAGCCAAGGCAGCTATGGAGAGGAGGATCGACAGGATAAGAATACCGAGGAACCCGCTTGACGTCCTCGCGCAACATATAGTCGGGATGGCTCTGGAGAGTAAGTGGAGGCTGGACGAGGCTTACAGGCTCGTCAGGAGATCCTTCAGCTTCCACACCCTCCCCTACGAGGACTTCCTTAGTGTGGTCAAATACCTCGCCGGCCAGCTCGGCGACTTCTACGAGCATAACAAAGTCTACTCTAAGATATGGTTGGACGAGAAGGAGGGGGTTTTCGGTAAGAAGAAGACCACGAGGATGATATACTACCTTAACCTCGGCGTAATACCAGATGAGAGTAAGGCGCACGTCTTCACCACGGATGGAAAGTATGTGGGGGATCTAGAGGAGGCTTTTGTGGAGTACCTGACGCCGGGAGACCTCTTCGTGCTGGGAGGGAGAGTCTACGAGTATCTGGGTAGCAGGGGGCTTAAAGTCATCGTGAGGAGGACAGAGGGCGCTAGGCCTACTGTACCCAGCTGGTTCAGCGAGATGCTCCCCCTAGCATTCGACTCAGCCCTAGAGGTGGGCAGGTTCCGGAGGATTATTGCGGAGAAGCTCGCAAGAGAAGGGTTCGAGGAGACAGTGGACTACGTTGCCCGGGAGTACAACCTTGACAGGGATGCCGCGAAGTCGATCGTCGGATACGTGTGGGAGCAGTACACTTACACAGGCGGGCTGGTGCCAAGCGACAAGCTGATCTTGATTGAGATCTTCGACGAGGAGAACAGGAGGAACATCATCGTCCACAGCTTGTTCGGGAGAAGGGCGAACGACGCCTTGTCGAGGGCGTACGCTTACATGGTTTCAAAAACCGTGGGCGTGAACGTTAGGATAACTGTTACGGACAACGGGTTCATGCTCACAATCCCGGGACACCCCTACGCGGACTGGGCGGGGATCTTCAAGTCGATCAACCCTGATGAGATCTATGATATCCTGGTGAGAGTCCTCAGGAGGACGGAGCTCTTGAAGAGGAGGTTCAGGCACGTGGCCACGAGGTCATTCATGCTGTTGAAGAGGTATAGGGATGTGGAGAGGAGCGTTCAAAAACTCCAGGTCAACGCGGAAGCATTGCTTAACGCCGTCGAGGAGATCGAGAACTTCCCAGTGCTGAAGGAGGCTTACAGGGAGATACTCGAGGACTACATGCACATAGATGAGGCTAGGAGAGTGCTCGAGTGGGTTAGAGAGGGTGAGGTTGAGGTGAGGCTCTTCGGCCCCGTCGACGTGCCGAGCCCCTTCGCCCACTCGATCGTGGTTCACGGCTACAGTGACGTGGTGTTAATGGAGGACATGAGGAAGATGCTCGCCACCCTCTACGACCAAGTGATAGAGAGGCTCAGGAAGCTTGGATACCAGATTCAGCCCGGTGGTGCCGTGGGCGTCTCTTGACCCCCCTCCTCTAGGTTGAGAACCTCTTTCAACTTCTCCTTTGGCACCCCGAAGACGTTCTCAGCTATGACAGCGATGTAGTCATCGCTTGGAGTAGACTTCGGGAACCCCAGCCTAATCGCCATAGCCCGCTTGAAAGCCTCCTTGAAGGCCTTATTCCTTATCTCGCCTCTCCTAATACCCTCCGCTATCCTGAGAGCTATGAAGAACCTCACGTAGCTTCTAACAGTCTTCTCCTCCTCTCTCAATGCCTCTGAGACAACCTTGAATATCTTTGAGACCTCCTCCTCGCTCATGAAGCCTAGAACGTACTTCACCAGAGGTAGCCTGAGCATCCTCGCTACAGTGTTGCTGTCGACCACATTACTCGGGGAAATACTCTTCAGAACACTCTTCGCCTTCTCGACATCCCCTGACATAAGGCTCTGTAGGGCTTCCTCCAGGGCTTCCTCAACGTAGAATATCTTTCTCATAACCTCCGGGTAGTCCCTGCCTATATCCAGCCCGTGTTTCGCGACAACGTATACTGTAGCCATCTCCTTGTCGTATATGTCGCTGGGGACAGCCTTCCCCATGATGGGCTTCAACCCATGCCTCTCATACTCCCTTCTCAACATTTCGACGACGTCAGCCCTACTAATGTTCTCTATGTTGTGGATGATCCTGCTCAGCAGGTACACCGCTAGTTTAATCCTCTCTCTATAGGGGCTTGTCTCCACGGTTAGCACCCTTGCGGTCAATGACCCTCTTTATAGCCCTCTTCAAGCCTAAATCAAGGCTTGTCCTACCCGAGTAGACTCTAATATCTTTTTTCCTTATATTAACGACTACTTTTACAGCCGTGGTGTCCGGTAGCTTGAAAACGAAAAGTACCTTCGACTTCTTCAACTCGACTCTCACCACCTCAGCGTGGCCAAACCTCCTCTTCAGGAATCTCAGGGACTCGTCGGCGATGTCTTCCAAGAGCTCCCTGCCGGCAATCAACCTACCCGGGCCTCCAGCCCTCTTTGACCTTGATCAACCCGAGGGCCTCGCACGCCTCGACGAGCCAGCCAGCGTAGAGGAAGGCCATGTAGTCGCATGCCTGGCTCTCATCCAGCTTAACACCCTTACTCTGGGCTAGCGCCTCCACCGCTGTCTTACAGTCGATCCTGCCCTTGAAAACCTTCTTCAACTCCTCTATCAGCTCCAGCATGCTCTTCTTCTCTTCAACCAAGCGGGCGACGTAGTCTAGGTCTCCCCTAGTTATAGTGTAGGCCTCCGGCTTCAAGCCCTTCTCCTTGGCAACCTCGAAGTATCTAAGCAGGGGCTCGTAGTCCTCGACTACCCTGCCTGTAGCTAACAGCGGCCTCCTACCGCTCTTATCCTCTGACCGACTCAATTATCCTCTCTCTCACAATATCCCTATATTTCGGGTCGTCTATCAACTCTAAAAGACTTCTTATGGAATTTATTAAGTCTCCCAGCAGGATGTCATACACTTTCTCCTTCTCGTAAGGTGCTACCACGCTGAGAAGCCTCGCTAAAACCTCGTCATCCGGGCTAGCCCTCCCGTTAGCATACTTCCTCACGGCAGTCGGGGACACGCCTATCTCTGAGGCGAGCTGTTTTATACTCCTCGACGAGAGGAGGGTCTCCACTATCTTCAACCTCGCTTCCCTGCTGACCCAGCTGAGGCTCATAGGGCTTCATCATAGTTAAGACCGTTGGAGGCTACATAAATACTTTGAAGCCAATAGGAGTTGGGAAGGTGCTTTCAGGGTGAGGAACAAGCTCATACTGTTCGACGGGGGTTTAGAGCACGTCGATCTACCTGCCGTAGCGTTGAATAAAGGTATGATCCTCGTGAAAAACAGCCTCATATACCTCGGCTTCCAGGACGAGGCTCTCCTGGAGGGCGTTGAACCAGTATTACTGCCCAAGACCCTGGGGTCGGTGTGCGGGGGGAGGGTGATCGAGGCGGTTGACAACCCTTCTCTAACAGGCAAGTTCATTGTCACGAACCCCCTCGTCGAAAACTCTAGGAGCGTCCTTGACGTTGATGGCTGCCTCTCACAATACTTCCAGGTCGAGGCTAGGAGGGTCTACAAGACAGCCCAGTCCCTCGAGCCCGTTGACCTCCTCGAGCCCTACGCCTCACACGCAATTGAGCTTGCAGGCCTAGCTAGGGGTGGAGCCGTGATAGTTGGTTGCAACATAGTGGGGTTGATGACAGCGCTGTCTTTAAGGGGGAGGAGCGTGGAACCGTACATGGTCTGCGAGAGGCGCCTAAGCCATGCTAGGAGCCTCGGGCTGAGAGTCTACAAGAATGCGAGCGACATACCACCCGACTTGGACACGTTGATCGTCGCGGAAGGGGGGTCGCTGGTGTGGGACATCATGGAGAGGACGGGTGTGAGGAACATTGTTGTCTCCGGGTTATCTGGTTTGAGAAGCCTGAGAATCGTTTCCCCTAGGCAGCTTAACGTGGCTTACATCGGCTCGATAACGCAGAGCGGCGGGGATGATGCGAGGAGGCTGGCGGGTATGCTTCTGGATTTCGTGAAGATAGTGGAGGTTAGAAGCCTCGAGGAGTCCCTGGGCTATCTGCCTCCAAGATCCCAGGGGGTTATAATAAGGTTATCAAGCCCTGAGAAAAGCCCCTAGAGGGATACACCTCCACTAGAAGCCACTACTTGAAGACAGGGGTGCTCTCAGCGTGTGCCGGCTAGCCTGACTCTTTAAAAACCCTGTTGATAACTCAACTCTTGGCTGATGCAAGCCCCGGTGGATTGGAGACCCGAGAGTGGAAAACTGCTACTCGCCTTTTATGAGTCTCGCCAGCCTTCTCACACCCTCATATATCTCGTCGTGGGATGGGTAGCTGAAGTTGATCCTCATAGTGTTGAAGCCTGTCCCATCGACGAAGAAGTTCGCGCCTGGGACGTAGGCTATCTTGTACTTCGTGATAGCTGTCTCAAGCATTTTGGTTGTGTTGAAGCCCTCTTTATTCACCCATACAAACACGAAGAGGCCCCCAATAGGCCTTGTGAAATGCGCGTAGTCTGGGAGGTAGTCCTCCATTGCGGAAAGCATGGCATCCCTCTTCGACTTGTAGTAAGGTGTGGCAACTTTCACCATCCTGTCGATCAGTCCCTTCTTGATCGCCTCAGCTACAATGAACTGTGTTAGAGTTGGGCTGTGTAGGTCAAGGTACTGTTTCACAAGCTCGAACCTCCTAGTTAGATCCCTCGGCGAGACTATCCAGCCTATTCTAAGCCCTGGGGCAAGTATCTTGCTGACCGTGCTCAAGTAGATTACTCTATCATACTTATCCATTGATTTAAGCGATGTTGAGTCCACGCCGTCCTCGTAGATTATGTAGCTGTAGGGGTCGTCCTCGACGATAAGGACATCGTGCTCCTCAGCAAGCTCTAGGATGTGCTTCTTCCTGTCGAGTGTCAGAGACGTCCCAGCAGGGTTGTGGCCGACTGGGATTGTATATATGAACTTCACTCTCTCCCCATTCTTCTTCAAAGCCTTCAGCTTCTCCTCAAGCTTCTGCGTGTCCATCCCGTTGTCGTCCATCTCAACACCCACCAGCCTCGCACCCGCCATCTTGAAGCTACCTATAGCGGCTAGGTAGGAGGGGTTCTCGGTTACGACCACGTCCCCTGGGTCTATCAGGGTTCTCGCAACGATGTCTAGAGCCTGCTGGCTACCGGTTGACACAAGTATGTCCTCGGGGTCTGCCTGGATACCCTTCACCCTCCTCATGAAGTCTGAGAGGATCTCCCTAAGCTCTATCAGCCCCTTGGTCTCGCTGTACTGTAGGGCTTCATCCCCGTACTTCAGTATGACCTCCCTCGAGATGTCTGCCAGCTCGCTCTTTGGAAACAGCTTTGGATCCGGGATGCCGCCCGCGAAGCTTATGACGTCTCTCCTATGCTTGATTAAAGCCAGCAACTCCCTTATATCAGAAGCCTTGATCCCCATGGCGAGCTTGCTACAAAACTTTTCATAAGCAGGCATCTCTCAACCCATCTCATCCTATTTTGATCGTATATTAAAAGCTTTACCTTAACGAATGTGTATGTATTGTATGGATACGTATGGTCGTCGCGTTTAATAAATAAACGCCTCGACTAAGCTTCAGAGATAGTGGTGTCCGGAGCTGGTTGAAGTAAACAGAGTTGTGAAGAACCCGTTGAGAGTCAACGCTAGGATAGCGTATGTCTACCCCGGGAGCTACGAGGTGATGACTTCCTCCCTAGCACACGACCTGCTCTACACCTATGTTAACAAGAGGGATGACGTATACCTCGAGAGGTTCACGCTCGACAGCGGAAGCGGGCTGAGGAGTATTGAGACGGGTAGCCCCCTAAAAGACTTCGACGCTATCCTCACCACACTACACTACGAACTCGACATAGCCAACCTTGTCAGACTACTATCATCCGCGGGCCTAGACCCCAGGCGGGGCGGCAGGAGTATACCAGTAATAGCTGGAGGGCCGGTCGTCATGGCCAACCCTATGCCCTACACGGGAGTCGTTGACGCCTTCGTGGTGGGTGAGGTTGAGGCCACTATAGGCGGTGTGGTCGACGCTATATCAAAAAGAGCGGGCGAGGGCAAGAAGGCTGTACTCGAAGAGCTATCCGACTTGAGCTATGTCTTCGCCCCAGGCTTCAACGAGGGTGCTGAGAGGAGGTATGCCGAAGACCTTAACGGGGTGGAGTACCCTCTCAGGCAAGTCTACGACGCTGAGAGAGAGCCGGCTTTTGGGCTGGGCTTCAAGCTCGAGGTCTCGCGTGGATGCCTATTCCACTGCTCCTTCTGCATGGAGACAAGGTTGTTCCAGCCTTTCAGGCACAGGTCTATGGGTAGGATTAGGGAGCTTGTTGAGAGAGGCCTCGAGTACAACGGGTTGGACAGGGTCGTAGTCTACGCGCTCTCATTCCCCGTGGTCCGCGAGGATGTTGAGCTACTCGAATACCTCGCCGAGAGGGGTTTGAGAGCTGTCTTACCCTCTATTAGGCTTGAGAAAGTCAGCGAGGGAGTCCTCGAGTTGATCAGAGGCATCGGGCAGAGGGAGCTGACTCTAGCGCCAGAGTCCTTTAGTTTCTTCACGCAGAGAGCCCTGATGAAATACCCTGGGCTAGTAGATCTCCTCCCGGAGAAGATAGAGAGCGTCCTCAATGCTGGCTTCGACGTAAAGCTCTACCTGATCTACGGGGTGAAAGGAGAGAGCTTGAGCGACCTGGAGGAGACGTTGAGCGTGCTCAGAGACCTAGCTGGGAGGGCCCGGTCAAGGGGTAGGAGGCTGATAGCCTCCTTCAACCCCCTCATACCCAAAGCCAGGACTCCCTTCGCCTACATAGGTATGAGGCCGCTTGAGGAGCTCAGGGCGATGAAAAAGCTCATCGAGAAGGAGCTGAAGGGGGTTGGCGTGGTCAGGGAGCTAGATATAAAGGAGGGGCTTATACAAGCAGCCCTATCACTAGGCGGCGGGAGCCTAGCGGACGCCGTGGTCGAGTGGTCTCTCCGAGGCGGAGGCTACTCCAACTGGGTCAAGGTAGTAAGAGAGAAAAACCTCGACTTAAGCTACGTGCAAAGAGGTTTAAACCCCGAGGAAGAGCCGCCATGGCACCAGATCGTCATAGACAAAACCGAGGAGAAAGTGCT
>JAEMPJ010000041.1 GCA_022759365.1 Thermogladius sp.
GGTATTTAGAGGAGGCGCGGGCCCGCGGGGATTCGAACCCCGGGCCTCCGGCTTAGGAGGCCGGCGCCCTATCCTGGCTAGGCGACGGGCCCTTGGTGTCCAGCCGTTATATTATAGAGGTTGGGACGCCTTATATATCCTTTACCCCCGCCTTGTCTCTCGCCTCCAGTATTTCAGCCCGTCCCTCAGGCTGAAGGCTTTGAACCCCCTCTCCCTCAGCATGCCGGCAACCACCTGGCTTATGCTACCTGTATCGCAGACCACTACTACAACCCTGTCACCCGGCGGCTTCTCCAGGTCTAGCTTTGATAAGGGTATGGAGCCGGGTATAGCCCCGTCCTCCACCCCCCTCCAGCCCCTGGCGTCCACGATGAGCGCCCCCTCTGGTATGAAGTCTATTTCCAGGTCGCTTGAAGGTATGACATCCTCCGGCTTCGCGGAGAGCACGTCGTAGACAGCCATCTTCGACACCGCCTCGTCGAGCAGGCCCTGGCTCAGCTTAGCCAGCTCCCCCTCAACCTCCACTGGTGTGGCACGGGTTTCAACCCTGCTGGGCGCTATAGCGCAGGCCTCGGGGACCTTGGATGAGAGGTCGTACAAGCCTATCCTCCTCGACAAGGCTATAATCTCCTCCTTGTCTAAGCCGGCGAGAGGCCTCAGCACCGGTTTCACAGGCTTGGCCACGGCCTCCACTGCCTCAAGGTTCCTGAGTGTCTGGCTTGAAGCCTGGCCAAGGCTCTCGCCTGTGACTATGGCGTCGAAGCCCTCTTTCTCGGCAACCCTCGAAGCGGCCTTGTACATGAGCGCCCTGAGAGCAACCTGCCTCATCCTCCACTCAACCTTCGACGCGACCTCACCCACCACCCTCCTGAAGTCCACGACCATGAACCTCGGCTTGTAGCCGTAGAGCCACCTCAGGGAGAGCTCCCTGGCAACCTTGAAGGCGAGGTAGGTTGCCCTCGGGGATCCTAGGGTGAAGTGGAGGAAGTCTACTTCAACACCCCTCTTAGCCGTGAGCCACGCTGCGACAGGGGAGTCGAAGCCCCCGCTGAACAACACGAGGGCCCTCCCCTCAACCCCTGTGGGCAGGCCGCCCGGCCCCTCTACAACCCTCTTATACAAGTAGGCTCTACCACCCCTGACCTCAATCTCCACTGTGACCTCGGGGTTCTCCAAGTCCACGCCGGCCGAGTAGGGTTTAAGGACAGCGCCGACCTCCCTGGCCACGTCCAGTGAGGTGAAGTCGTGTACCCCGCTCCTCTTAACCTTGACAGCGAACCTCCTCCCGGAGACGAGGCCTCTAGCCTCCCTCCCAGCCCACTCCGCTAGATCCCTCAGGCTCTTGAACTCGTGGACGGCTACCTCACCGGCCCTGTGGACTCCGAATACTCTTGAAAGAGCCTCCAGCGCATCCACGTCTGTCTCCACGAGTATCTTAGCCTCTAGGAGCCTCGCGGCTAGGACTCTCCCCCCAGACCTCTCCACCGCGTCGGTTAGGTTTGCGAGTAGCCTCTTGTAGAACCTCGGCCTAGTCCTGTGGGATCTAAGCGGTATCTCACCGCTGACAGTCACTATGTAAACAGGCATCCAACCCCCGTTAAAGACTAGTTTATAAGTCTATCAAATCTTTCCCATATTAGGGCATAAGACTGTCGAAGGAGCTGGCTATGTCTTTCAACCTGATTGTCACGCACGAGCACGGCGGGGAGAACTACAGGGCTGTCCTAAGCGAGTTGAGGAGGCTGCTGGGTGAGGCAGTGGTCGTTGACGCAGGCCCGTCCATCATACTGCTGAAGGTGGGAGACCCGTATAAAGCAGTGGAGGAGCTTAAGTCAGCCAGCTTAACCCCGCTTATATACAGGGTGGTGCCTGTGGATAGAGTCCTAGACCCCTTCGTGGAGGTGGTGGCGGAGGAGGCTGGCAGGCTGGCTGAGGAGAGGATACCCGCTGATAAAACCTACAGGGTTACACTACACGGCAGGCTCTACTGGAGGGAGACTAGGCTACCCGCGCATAGCAGCGACGCTGTGAGAGTGATAGCCGAGAAGATCAACCGGAAGGTCTCCCTAACCCACCCCGACTACGTTGTCTACGTGAGGTGCGTGAAGCTCTACCATAGGAGAAGGCTTGCGACGCTGACGGTTGCACCCGTGGATAAGATTGTCTCGCTTAAATCAGGTAAGCTGTGAGCGGGGTCAGCCAGGGTAGCCTACTGGGAAGACGTAGAGGGGCGTGGCATCACCCCGCAACCCCAGGATCTCCTTGATAGCCCCGTCGTCGAAGGCGCCTATCGCGACTGCACCTAATCCGAGCTCCGTCGCCGCGAGATATATGTTTTGGCCAGCGTGACCGGCCTCAAGGATCATGTACTGGATGCCCCTCTCCCCATACTATACTGTAATCCCCTCCGGGACTCCAACCAGGATCACGTTGACGGGGGCGCTACGGACAGACCTCTGCCTCAGGCACGCGTTGTACAGCTCCTCAGAGAAATCCCTGTAGCGGCCAACTCCAGCTCGTGGTAGTCTGGGTTGTAGTAGTACAAGCCTGCTTCAACGCCTTCAACCCCGCCCTGCCTCACCGCAACGTAAACGTCCAGGGGATAGAGGGCGCCCGCTGAAGGAACAGCCCTCCTCCCTGTTGTAAAACCCTAGGTGGCCCATAGGATTTGCGACAGCGTGTTAAGGCTAAGCGGTTTGTCCTGGAACCTCCGGATACTCCTCCTCGCGATTATCAGCTTGGATAAGCATGTATCCGTGCTTGGAGGCGGAAGTCTAAGCCTACTCCCGTAAGTCATATAGCATCAAATATTTTACTATAAAAGTCGGGTGAAATATAGTCAAAGACGGTGGTTGATTGCCTCTTTCACTGAGCGATATACTGCCAGAGGAAGCCGTTGAAGCGCTGAGAGAGTACTTGAACCACCTGGTGAAATCCATAGACTTGTTCAGGAAATCCCTTAGGCTCCTAAACGAGGTTAGGGTGGGTGAGGCCAGGGGGCTTCTAGCCGAGGTTGTGAAAACCAGGAACGAGGCCAACAAGCAGAGGCTCAGGCTACTGGAGATAATAGATGACACGAGGCTGGAGCCCAGCGTCAAAGAGGACATACTCCACTTCATTAAGAGGCTGGACGCGATAGGCGACAACGTCAAAGAGGCTGCGAGGGAGCTCACTATAATGCCATACCTAGAGGTGCCCACGCCGATAAGAGACGGCTTCAACAAGCTCGTCGACCTAGTCTACCAGGCCGCGGGCTACGTGGCTGAGGCGACTGAGAAGGTTATCAACGGGGAGCACTCTAAGGCGATCGAGCTAATCACCAAGGTGCTGGAGCTTGAGGAGGAGGCTGACAAGGTTGACGTCGAGAACAGGGGTAAGCTCATAGTCTACTCCGACTCAATCAAACCATTCACGCTGGCAATACTTATACACGACTTCAACAGGGATCTAGAGAACGCTGCCGACGCCTGCGCTGAGGCCGTGGACTACCTCCACATATTGGCTACGACCTGGCTTCAGATAGAGATGATCACGTAGGATAGCAGGAACGTGGATAGGGCTGTGACAGCGGCCCCCAGGAACCAGAAGCCTATTATCTTGGCTACAAGCCTCAGGTTCACGTAGGACACCCCTCTCGCCAAGCCTACGCCCGCGATCGAGCCTATTATAGCCCCCGTGGTGGATGTCGGGAGCCCGAGCCTAGTCACGATCAGGACTAGCTGTGAAGCGGAGAACTGGGCTACGAAAGCTGACTCGACGCTTAGAGGGGTAATCCTCTCGCCGATTGTCTCCACGACGCTGTACCCCCATGTAAGGATACCTGTCGCTATACCCAGCGCAGAGAAAACTGTGATAGGGTATGGGATTTCAACCCTTCCAGCAGGCACCTCCCCATTGAGTATGGTTAGGAGAACCCCTGTCAAAGGCCCGCTCGGGTTGGAGACGTCGTGGGCTCCATGGCTGAAGGCCATTGTAGCTGAGCTTGATATGAGTAGCGTCTTGTAAACGAACTCCCTGGCCGCCACCTCGTCCTCAGGCATCCTCCTAGAGACATAGAGGTAGTAGAGCGCTGTAGCGATGAGGCCGCCAGCTAGCCCGGCCAGGAGAGCGTAGGCTGTTGCGACCGGGTTGTTCTCCTCGGCGAGGTAGAGGAATATCGCTGTGAAGACAGTTATGAAGAAGAGGGAGCCCCCGGCGAGGAGGGCCCTCCGCCCCCACATATACCTCCCAATGTAGTTGAACAGCTTGTACTCGAGGAAGCCGACTGCGATGCCCAGGAACGGGACTACCGCCCAGGCTAAAATTATGAAAGACACCTCCCTCCATAGAATCGCGTTTAAACCCCCCACCGCGAGCCCGAAGCCGAGTAGCCCCCCGACGATCGACTGGCTTATACTCATTGGTATCCTCATCCTGGTGATCAACGTTACTAGAACCCCTGTTACAACAAGGGCTACGCTCATCCCAACGATCAAGTCCCCAGGCTTCACAGCGTTGACGTCCACTATACCCCTCAGCAACGTGATGGAGACAAACCTGCCGTAGACGACGCCGCCTAGGAACTCGAAGATGGATGCGAAGACGAGAGCCTGCCTCAGCTTTAAGGCGCCTGAGCCTATTGGGGCTCCAATACTGTTGGCTGCATTGTTAGCCCCGTCTATCCAGGCCACCAGGAAGGCCCCTAGGCCCGCTATGATCAGCCACAAGATCTCCATAGGCTCTACCGCGATCACCATACCATATGGCTTTTCTAATATCTCCTTCCAGGATTTTTAAGTATTAAAACACCGGGGCGTTGCTTCGGAAGATTTTAAAACACATGATTAAAAACAGGAGCCGGGGAAAAAGAATTAACTTAATAATACTTAATCAGATAATTTAAAACACCGTGAGGAATAGTGAAGGGGCTGGCCTTGAAATATAGGGTGCTGTTCGTAAACGCGGGGAGCAAATCCACGAGCATCAAGGAATTCGACTTAAGCGAGGTGAGAGGACCGGTTAGCCTCGGGGTAAAGCTCCACAGGGAGGTCTACGAGACCTGGAGGAAGCCGGTCTACCACCCGGACAACGCCCTCATCCTGGGGGCCGGGATACTCGCGGGCAGCAAGCTCTACGGGACGCACAGGCTTGTAGCAGTCTTCAAGAGCCCTCTCACCCGGGGCCTCCACGTCGCGGCGATGGGAGGGGCCGCGTACCAGCTCGCCGTGAGGATCCATGCCATCGTGGTTGAAGGGTACTCCAGCAGGCCTCTAATACTCTACGTGAGAGGCGATGAGTCGGGGAACGTGGATGTATCCTTCAAGGAGGTCGATGAGAGGAGGTTGGAGGAGGTTTGGAGAGGCTATAAAGGGTTGAAGGGCACCTACGCTCTAACGAAGTTCATAGTGGACGAGAACCCAGAGTTCTTCAAGGCCGGCGGGGGCAGGGCCGTTGTCGTTGGCCCAGCCGCGAAGTACACGAGTATGGGCGCCTTATTCTCCGCCACCTTGTTCAACGGTGAGATCGATTACGGTAGCGAGGACCTGGCGGCTAGAGGGGGGCCTGGCAGCGTGTTGTACAGGGCTCACGGCGTCGCGGGCATAGCCTACACCGGGAGGTTTGACAGGTCTACTGAGGCTCCCAGGGAGCTGGTTGACCTGAAATATGTGAACGAATACTCGCTGAAGAAGTTGGGGAAACCCTACATAAACATCGTTATAGAGTCGGGCACGAAGTACAGGTATGACATAAAGCTGAATACAGGCGGGACATTCGGGTCGAACTACCCTCACCTGCGGACTCAGACGCCCATGTTCAACTGGAACATGATATACCTCCCCCAGGACGTCAGGGAGAGGCTCTTCAACATCCTGATGAAGCACTACTGGGAGCCCTTCAACAAGGAGGCTATTGAAACCAAGAGCTGGAAGACCTGCGGGGAGCCCTGCCCGATCGCGTGCAAGAAGGTTAGGAAGGGCAGGTTTAAGACCGACTACGAGCCCTACAACGGCCTCGGCCCAATGATAGGCGTTTTCGACCTCCACGAGGCTGAGAGGCTGGTGGAGCTATCCGATGCCCTGGGCTTCGACGCGATCGAGCTTGGGAATGTAGTGGCCTTCGTGTTCGACGCCCTGGAGAAGGGCCTGCTGAGGCCTGAGGAAGTCTCCCTCCACACCAAGCCGTACTTCAACCCTTCAACGTATTCAGTCGAGTACAGTAGGGTCAACGCGGATCTAGCCGAGAAGATAATTGAGTCTATGGCGTGGGGCTCAAACCCCTTGCTTAGGCTCATAGGGGAGAAGGGGTTGAGGTCAGCTGCCAAGGCGATGGACATCCTTTACAAGGAGAGGGTTGAGGAGAAGGGTGTCAGGTTCATAGACCTACCTGTCTACGCTTCGTTCGGCGAGGAGGGCCATATAACCCCCAACTACTACTGGACGCCCGGCATGGTCGCCCCGCTACCGGTTCTAGGGAGATACTGGACGCTCTACTCAGGCGTGTTCCTGGAGCCCGAGGAGTACGCTGCCAAGAGCTATGAGAGGGCTGTCATGGAGCTTATGATAGATGACTCGGGTGTATGCAGGTTCCACAGGGGTTGGGCCGAGAAGCTCCTCCCCTCCATATACGAGGACTTCTACGGGCTTAAAGATGTCGCGGCGTTCTACAAGAAGGTGTACAGGGATTTAGCTGAGTACCAGTCCCACGGGGCTGAGCCGACGCTGTGGGAGAGCAGGAAGGTGTTTGATTACATGGCGAGAGCGGCGGGCGAGTACGGTAACAAGACGTGGAGCGAGAAGGTCAGCGCCGACGAGTTCAACTCCATCGCGGAGTGGTGGGCGAGGTTCAAGGCAAGGTTCACCCAGCTAGTCTACTCTGCTTGAACCCCCGTAATTGTTTTAACCGCTTAACATCTATACTACACCAGGTCTATCTCTCGAAGGGCATTCTAGATGAGCATCCAGCAGGGTTTCATAGCGAGCTGCCTGAGCAGGGCTGTGGTTGAAGCCCTGTCTAAAACCCTCGGCGTCGAAAGGAAGCTCTTAGAGGAGGCCTTCGAGACCGGTAGGCTGAAGGTATCCAAGCCGCCCTCGAAGAGCATGGGTGACTACTCCATAGCCTTGCACTACGCGTTCAAGACAGCGGGCGTGAAGCAGGGGGACTGGCCCGCCCTCGCAGGGAGGATCATTGAGTACTTGAACTCAAGCAGTTTCAGGGACGAGTGCTTCATCTCGAGCGTTGAGTTCGCAAACGGCTACCTGAACTTCCACATCGACTTCACCAGGTTCTCCAGGCGGGTGATCGAGGCGATCTTAACAGGGGAGGTGGAGGGGAGGGTCAGGAGTGTTGGCGGCGGAAGAATGGTGGTTGTAGAGCACACCAGCGCTAACCCTGTCCACCCGCTCCACGTGGGTAGCGGGAGGAACAGTGTGATAGGGGATACCTTCGCCAGGATCCTCTCGAAGCTGGGCTTCAACGTGAACAGGAGATACTATGTGAACGACATGGGGAGGCAGGTCGCCTTCCTCGTCTACGGGGTTTCAATACTGAGAGAAAAGGGCGTGAAGCCCCCGAGCGATTTCAAGCCAGACCACTGGTACGGCATAGTCTACGCTCTTACAAACCTGGTCATAGAGGAGAGGGGCCTCTTAAGGAAGCTGAAGTCAGCGGAGGCAGAGTTCTGGGCCTCGCTCTCAACCCTCCTCTCCGACCAAGCTGTGAGAAGCATCCTCCCCGAGAGCGTTGTCCACAGCCTTCAAGGGGTACTGGGGAAGAAGGCCTTCAACAAGGATACCGTCAAGCTTGTGAGAGAAGTGGAGGACGTGTTAAAGGGTTTCGAGCAGGCCTTGTCCAGCAATGAGAGCTATAAGTCGCTGAAGGCTAAAGCCGAGTCCTACCTCAAGCTAGCGGGGGAGTACGCTAAGACCCAGAGGCTTATCCGGAGGCTGGCGATCCAGGCCCCGGAGGCCTACACCGCAATATCCTCGAGTATAGTTGACCCCGAGAAAGCTCTAGCCGAGATAAGGGGTTTGATGAAGAAGTGTGAAGAGGAGGATCCAGCTGTTCTAGCCCTCTTCCACGAGGTCTCGAAGTCCGTTATAGACGGGTTCAGGGAGACGCTCGCAAAGCTCAACATCTCGTTCGACGAGTTCGACTGGGAGAGCTCGAGGGAGATCCTCTCCGGGGCGCACGAGGCTGTGAGAGAGCTCGAGTCCAAGCCCTTCGCCAGGAGGGAGGAGGGGGCTCTACTAGTGGATCTGGACGCCGCCGCTGAGCACAGCGCCTTCGTCAGGGATCTATTCCACCCGGACAAGCCGGGGAAGTTCATCATCGAGAGGAGCGACGGCACTACCCTTTACGTAACGAGGGATATAGCGTACACTATATACAAGTTCAGGAAGACGGGTGCTGAAGTAGTATACAACGTGATAGCCAGCGAGCAGGCGAGGGAGCAGAAACAGGTGAAAGCAGTCCTCTACCTCCTGGGCTACGAGAAGGAGGCCGAGAACCTCTTCCACTTCGTCTACGAGCTGGTTAGACTCAAGGGCCTCAGGATGAGCGGTAGGAGAGGGCTCTACTACACTCTAGACGAGCTTGTCAAAGACTACTACACGGTTGTCTCAAAGATATACTATGAGACGGGGAGGGTGAAGGGTGGCGAAGCCCTCTCAGGCGAGGAGGCAAGTAGGGTTCTCGAGGATCTAGCGGTAGCAAACGCTAGAGCCCTACTCCTCTCCGTGGAGCCATTCAAGGTCTTGACGTTCGACCCTGGCAGGCTAGAGGAGGCTTTGTATGGTTCGACAATCCTCTACTCCTATGTTAGGCTCCAGAGCATTCTGAGAAAGCTGAAGGGGGTTGAGCCCCTTGAAAACCTCAGAGAGATAAGGGCTGGAGCACTCGGGCTCAGCTGGGATGGCTACGAGCCGAGTGAAGTGGAAGAGGAGTTGATTGACCTGCTGGCGGACTACGAGAGGGTTTTAGTCTCGTCCTACAGGGATCTCAAGCCAAACAGAGTCCTGGAGTACGCTCTGGCCTTGAGCAACACTGTGAACAAGTTCTACGAGTCCCACAGGGTGATGGGCGAGCAGAGGAGTGAGGCGAGGGCTTTCAGGGAGGCCCTCGTCGTCGCGGCTTTAACCGTTATGAGGGAGCTGGTCGACGTCCTCGGCTTCCCCCACGTGAGAAAGATATAGGCTTTAATGTAGAATACCCATCTCCCCCTTAGCTGTTCTTTTAAAGCAAAACATTCATATATAAACTGTAGCCGTATAAACCATACATTGACATTAGGGTGGAAAGCCGTGAGCAAGGCGAGGGAGTGGATTGAGCTACACCGGAGGTACCTGGCTACAACAACACACGACCCCGAGAACCTGCCCCTTGTCGTGGAGAGGGGTGAAGGGGTCTGGTTATACGACGTGGACAACAATAGATACCTGGACTTCTCGAGTAGTATAAGCGTCAACAACCTGGGTTACCCAAGCCACCCGGAGGTTATTAAAGCCGCTGTGGAGCAACTAGGGAGGCTGGGGCATGCTGCTGGGACAGACTTCTACAACCCCTACCAGGTACAGCTCGCCATGAAGCTGGTCGAGGAGACACCGGGCGACTTCCCCAAGAAGGTCTTCTTCGGGAACAGCGGGACCGAGGCTAATGAGGCGGCTTTGAAGATCGCGAAGATATCCACGGGGAGACCACTCTTCATCAGTTTCATAGGGGGCTTCCACGGCAGGACGCATGGGACACTAGCGTTGACGGCTAGTAAGAGCGTCCAGAAGAAGAGGCAGTTCCCCTGGATGCCGGGTGTATTCTACGCCCCATACCCCAACCCCTATAGGAACCCATGGAACATAGACGGCTACGAGCACCCAGACGAGCTTGTCCAGAGAGTCTTAGAGTTCATCGAGGAGTACATATTCGACAAGCTAGCGCCCCCGGAGGATTTCGCTGGAATATTCTTCGAGCCTATTCAAGGGGAGGGAGGCTACGTCGTGCCTCCAAGAGGATTCTTCCGCGAGTTGGAGAAGCTGGCGAGGAGGCATGGCATCCTGCTCGTGGATGATGAGGTTCAGATGGGCCTCGGGAGGACGGGTAGGATGTGGGGTATAGAGCACTTCGGGGTGGCACCGGATATATTGACGACGGCTAAAGCCTTGAGCGGGGGTCTAATACCCATTGGGGCAACGGTCTTCAGGGCTGAGCTAGACTTCAAGGAGGCTGGGATGCACAGCAACACTTTTGGAGGCAACGCGTTAGCCTCCGTCGTAGGCATAAAGGTTCTCGAGATAGTTAAAAGCCTCCTACCACACGTAAGAGAGCTCGAGGGCTTATTCAGAGACGAGCTGGGGAGGGTTAAAGAGGAGTTCAGTAAAGTAGGGGATGTCAGGGGCCTCGGCCTCGCGTGGGGTGTAGAGTTCGTCTCGGATAAGAAGACGAAGAAGCCCGACGTAGAGGCGAGGAATAGGGTTGTACGCGAGGCGTTGAAGAGGGGCCTCGTAATCCTCGGCTGCGGTAAGAGTTCTGTAAGGCTGATACCCCCGTTGACGATAAGCGAGGAGGAGGCTAAGATAGGCCTCGGGTTGTTCCGGGAAGCATTGAAAGCAGCTCTCTAAGCATTTTTCAATTAAGATCCCGCAAACCAATATAAACACGGAGATTCATAGCAATCCTGTGAATAAGGGATGGGTGTTTCTTTGCCGGGGATGGGTAGGAGGCGTCGCAGGGGGTGTTGTAAGCCGGGTAGACCCCCTGTACCGAGAATACTGGAGACCCGCTACAGCGGCGTTATATACCTCCCGTTCCAATCCGAGATCCCTGGTTTCCAAGGCGAGCCTGTTGTAATCTACGAGGATGAGGTAGAGGCCATGCGCTTAGCTTACCTGGAGGATCTGGATGTGAAGGAGGCTTCGAGTAGGATGGGAGTCTCGGAGGCCACCTACTGGAGGCTCCTCGACTCGGCTAGGAGAAAACTAGCTGAGGCTATAGTCTACAGGAAGCCTTTTAAAATATCTGAGAGGCCTCTCCCCTAGCCCTCCCCTAGATCAACTTGCCCTGGAACCGAAACTTTTAAATACTTATGAAATATATTTCAAAACCTGGTGAGGAATATGGGTTGGTGGAGGCATCCCTATTGGAGTCCATGGCCTGGACACGGCCCCTGGAGCTACCTACCACCTTGGGAGAGGCCTGGATGGATTCTCTGGTGGAGCGCTGGGATAAGGCCGCCTGTAACCCCCATCACACCGGCAACACCCCTTACAAAGGAAGCCGAGTTGCAGTACTTGGAGAACTTGAGAAGCTACCTTCAGAGCCTTTTAAAGCAGGTTGAAGACAGGATTAACGAGCTTAAGAGCTCGAAGTAGTCCTCTTCTCCAGGAATCTTTTGAACAAGGGGTCTTCTCGAAGACTGTTTAAAGCAGGGCTGTTTTTTATGATCTCAACCTCCCACCCTCTGAGAGAGGGGCATATGTAGCACCCAATCCTGTAGAAGCCGAGGTCGTAGAGGGGGTTTAACCTTACGCCAAGGGTGATCGACGCTAGCTGTAGGAGGAGTGTGCTCCACTGCTTCAAGGGGTAGGCGAAAGTCAGGTTGCCTCTCGAGAACACAGGTGGCTTCTGGCTCCTCGACTCGGACTCCACGTCCCTGTCCCCCACTAGCACCAGGCACTTGGCGTCCCCCGGGCAGACCTCCCGGTAAGCCTCCTCTATCGCAGAGACTTTAAGCCTAGAACACCAGCGATCCTCGTGGGTCGGGAAACCTTTTAATGGTAGGTGTGGCTTGAGCTCAAGCCTCTTAACGACGACTCCAACACCCAGCTTCTCGGAGACCTCTCTCACAAACACTTTGTTCTGGGGGAAGTCGACGTCTATATCCACGAAAACCGGGACTACTCTACTCTTCCCGAACTCCCTCACAGCGAGTTGAAGTATGAAAGTACTGTCCTTACCCCCGCTCCAGGGCACTAGGACGGTGTCGAAGGAGCCTAGATCCCTAATCCAGGCCGCGGTCTCGTCGACGAGCCATAGAATGTAGTCTCGGTTAATCCTCGCCGTCTCCTCCAGGTCGACTTCTCGCGGTTGCAGACCAGTGTATTTGTCAAACCCCAGGTCGTCTCTTATCCTTAGGAACCCGGCTGGCCGCCCCTCGCTGTATATGATGTGCCTGCCCCCAATATCCCTTAGAGCGATGTACCACCCTTCTTTCAACCCAACGAGGCTTGACATGAACCCTGGGACTCTGAACGCCAGGATATCGTGGTATACCTCGGGATCCTCTACGAGAGGCCTCGCGGAACTGCTGGAGGGTTTAAACTTGTAGAAGCCGTCCTCGTAGTAGAGCCTCATCCTTAATGAGGCCCTCGCCCTCTCGATCTCACGGCGTATCTCCTCGAGCCTCATATTCCTGATCTTAGCTTTCCCAACCACGTGGACAACCGTGTTCGGGGAGTTGGTGCTGGGTATGATTGTTTTATCAGCGTCCACACGGTTGGCGAGGTAAATCACGTACAGCGCCCTGGTCGTAAACGAGTTCAAGCCCTTCGTCAAATCAGCGCTAGACCTCGACCCGCCTAGAGAGACAACGCTGATCCCCCAATCCCTGTAGTACTTTGAGACAGCGTGCTCTACAGCGCTCCTATCGCTTCCAGCCCTCGTTGCGATCATGTACATCGGCTTCATTCCAGTCTTCACTCCAGCCTGAAGACAGGCTTCTCGAGTAGGCCGAGCTCTATCCTGAACTGGCATGCCCTGCAAACGTCGTGGGAGGAGGGCTCGCCGCATATCCTGCACGTCTTGATCTCCTCTTCAACCTTCCTCGAGCCTGCTAGGAGCCTGACTGTCTCAAGCATGCTGTTCAGCAGGCCGTTCTTAGTCCCAGGCTGGGCCTCTTCGAGCTCGTTGATCATCCTCCTTATCTTGAACCTAATGTTGAACTCCGCGTAAGGGCACTTGTAGTACTCAGGCTGGATCAAGCCGTTGAGGAGGGCGTAGATGGTCGTCTCCTTCTCCGAAACCTCGATGAAGGGCTTAATCCTCTTAACAAACTTCTCGTGGCTCGCGACCCCGGTGACAGGGGCTAGGCGGGCCAGCCTCTCAAGCGTGTCCTTAGCCAGGTTCATTAGAAATGTCTGAACCATGTCATCCATGTTGTGGGCTGTAGCCAGGACGGTTCCACCCATCTCCCGGGCAACCTTGTTCAGGAGGTAGCGCCTGAAGACGCCGCAGTAAGCGCAGGGGAGGTAGGGTAGGCCCCTCCTCCTCCCCTCCTCCACGATCTCGTCGAGCGTCATACCTATGTATTCTTTGAAGGAGGCTATCCTGTAGGGTACGCCGAGCCTCTCGTTCACCCTTAGGAAGTTCATTATAGTGTACTCCCTGTAGCCTTTAATCCCCTCGTCTATCAAAAGAGCTGAGACCCTCCACCCCGGGTTCTTCCTTGAAAGCTTCCACAGGAAGTAGAGTAGGGATAGAGAGTCTTTTCCACCGCTCACAGCCACTATAATGTGCTCGTTTTTCCCCAGCATCCTGTACTTCCTTATAGTCTTTTTCACCTTCCTCTCAAAGTACTCGATGAAGTGGGTTCTACAGTAAGCAGTGTTATTGACCCTGTTCACGTATACAGCGGGCTTATCGCAGAAGCTACATTTAACCAAATACTAGGCCCCTTAAAGGTTGAATGGGTTAAACGGTTAAAAAACGGTTTTAAGGCCTCACAACCCTGCCCACGAGGTATGCCACTAAACCGTAGATTAGCCCGCTCACGAACGCCCCTAGTATAATCCAGGTCATATAGTCCCACGGGTATATATCGCCGAACAAGACTGCGTCCAAGGCCACGGCCGGGAAGGCGGCTAACCCTCCCGCGAGCGCTGATACAACTGGGCCGTAACTCCTGTAGAGCCCTGCAGCGTAGGCTAACTCGCTCGCCAGCCCCTGCGCGAAGCCGTAGATCAAGTTGGTGAAGCCCCCGGCTGTGGGTATCAGGCTTTCTATGAGCCCCGCGACAGTCTCGCCTAGGAGAGCGGACATAGGCTTCCTCACGAGCACGGCAGCCATTGGCGCGGCCATAAACCATAGCCCGTAAGTCGCAAGCCTAGCCCCCACGGGGCCCGCCACGGCTTTGACAATGTAGTAGACTGTCCACCACGGCACGAACACTACCCCGAAGACCACGCCTACTAAGCCTATCACCGTGTAGTCTACACTCGTGTACCTAACTCTCCTACCTCCAAGGTATAACAGGAGTGCTATTACCACGATTATTACCGCGGATATCGCTTCAATAATCATGGACTTCACCCGTGTTACTTCTATCTAAACATGGTTATTAAACTTGCAATTACTATGTTATAATAGAAACCCAGGGACTTGAAAGAGTTCAACCGGTAGTCTAGAAAGAGTTCCACCCTATTTCATGGGGCTACCGCGATATGCCAAAACAGAGTCAAAAACTATCAGGCGCCTACGGCGGAGAAATCCTGGAGTTCGCCATTCTTGTAAAAGAGCTTGAACTCGCGTTTAACCCTCCTCAGCCTGAAACCCCTCAGCTCAACCGCCACCCCAGTCCAGAAAGCCCTCTCATACCCTACCCTTAGGAGAGGTGTAAGCATGCTCGCCAGATCCATTGGGGTTAAGGGTATCCTCCTCCTACCTCTTTGAACCCTCATATCCTGGATCTCCTTGAAATCCCTCGCCAGCAGGGGCATCAGCCTGAAAGCGTAGGCTACTGAAAAACTAACCCCTTTAGGAAGCCCTAGCTCTCTCTCAAGCCCTCTAGCGACCTCGAGGGGAGTGTAGCTTAATATAAACCAGGAGCCGGCGCCCGCTATCAGGAGGAGCTTGAGGGAAACCTTGGCGAAGGCAATTACAGCGCCCCACCTAACCGGTAGCCCGAAGACCATGAGTATAGTCTCCCCTTTATTAGAGAACATCAACGCGTTCACTAGAACACCTATAAGGGAGATTAGAAGGAGGAGGTACACCCATTTAACCTTCTTGATGTTCTTGACTGTGAGGGCGAAGGATAGGGTGGAGAGGAGGGCGAGAGCAAGCAGGTCGTCGAGTATGAAGGCCAGTGAAGTAAGTGTCAGTGTGATGATGAAGGCGGCGGACACGGAGAGCTTACTCAAACCTCACACCCGCAACCCTGTACATCTCTATCGCGAGGTCAACGGGGTCTCTCTCCACTAGCCTGCCGCCCTCCACTGAGTAAGCCCTGTCTGCGAGATCCATCAGTAGCCTGGGGTCGTGTGTTGAAACCAGTATACCGGCGCCCCTGGAAGCCAGTGTATCCACGATCCTCTCAAGCTCCCTGAGCATGTTGTCGTCGAGGCCTGTGCTGGGCTCATCCATTAAAATAAGCTTCCTGGAGTACCCGTATGCCACCAGGTTGGCCAGCCACCTCCTCTGCCCGTGGCTTAGGGTGAAGGGGTTCGCCCTCCTAGCCTGCTCAAACCAGGGGAACAAGCTGGCGAGCTCGCTGAACCCCACGCTCCTAGCCGCGTCTCTAAGCTCCTTCTCCACGGTGGTTGATATGAACGTGAAGTCAGGGTGTTGGGGCAGGTAGAAGCAGCTTGCCTTCTCAACCCTCCCCTGTCTCACGGGCTTTATGAAGCCCGCTATAGTCTTCAGCAACGTGGTCTTACCTGAACCATTCGGCCCTACAACAGCTACTACCTCGCCTTCACTCACGTGTAGTTCCTCGACTGTTAAAATCGGCTGCCCGTAGCCGGCAACCAAGTCCTCGACTCTCAGAACAGTCCTCCCCGCGCTCCTACGCCTCCTCTCGTTGCGCCTAGGGTAGCTCGTACCTATATCCGGCTCGACCCTTCCAACCCTCCCTTTCTCCACCGCGAAGACTTTGTCCGCTACGCTCTTAAAGTAGAAGGGCTTGTGCTCGACTACAAGTATAGTTGAACCACTCTTCTTCATAGAAGAAACTAATTCAACAACACTCCTAGTCGACCAGGGGTCGAGCGAGGCAGTCGGCTCGTCGAGTATCACTAGGCCAGGCTCGTGAACGATCGCCGAGGCTATAGTAAGCTTCCTCTTCTCCCCCAGGGAGAGGTCTTCAACATGCTGGGAGGCCTTGCCGGCTAGCCCGAAGCGCCCTAGGACTCTAATACTCCTCTCAACAGCTTCTCTCGTGCTGTAGCCTAGGTTCTCCAGGGTGAAAACCAGCTCGCCCATGGGGGTTGGCATCGCGATCTGCTTATCGGGATCCTGGAGTACGACGCCAACCTCGGCGGGGAGCTTGCTGAAACCCTCCGGGCTTAAAGGGTTTAAGCCGTCGAGCTCGACCACGCCTGAGACGACACCGTTCATCAGGAACTTCAACACGCCTGTTATGGCCAGGATGATCGTCGTCTTTCCCGAGCCTGAGGGCCCGGTCAGGAGGGCTACCTCCCCGTCGCCGACCTCCAGGCTAGCCCCCTCTATAACCGCCCTCCCCGACCGAGTGGTGTACCCCGCCCTCAGCTCCCTTACTCTTAGCATCCAAATACTCTCCTGAAAACCAGGTTATTGATATTTCAACAACCCGGTTTATATTCTGCTAGTCGCTTAAACATACCTTGAGAAAGAGCAACTTTCGCGCCTTCACCGATCCTGGTGCTACGGTTAGCTCTGGCCAGGAGACTGAAGAGCAAACGGGGCACCCACTAAATACATTGTATCACCTAACCGAACCTAGGATCCAGATGGATACCGGCCACTAGAATCCCCATCTACTCTGGGCCGCGCGGCGAGTAATCTGGATTCTAGCCGATCCCCGCGTATAACTTGCAGTATCTGGAGGGCCTCCTCTGAGCAAAAACTGAGTAGACAAAGATCTTCTCCTATCTTATTTATGGTTTGAGATTATTGCGCTAAACCCTCGGTTTCAGTATGGAGAATTCTCCTGTCTCCGGCTTGTAGACTATGTACGTTGAGCCCTCCGGCGTCTTTTTGTAGTAGCCGAAGATGGTTGGGATAGCTTGGTTTGTCTCGCTAGAGATTTTCTCGGGGCTGACGGTCTTTACTTCCTCGTAGGCTTTCTCACGGTATCTCCCCACTACTTCCGAGACGTTTACTTTGGCCATTGAGATTGACTCGAGTAGTTTCACAAGGGTTATAACAGCGTCGTACCCGAGGCTGAATAAAGGCACCTCGAAGGAGCCGTTGAACCTGTAGACCAGGTAAGGCCTCATCTTATACGACATCTCGATGAGCTCCTCCTCGCTCTCCAGCTCCACTGTCTTAATATCTCTTTCAGCGAGCAGTTTTTTGAATACTCCTGGAATCCTGCCGTTGGCTAGTATGAGGGAGCCCCTGGGGGAGCTCAAAGCTATAAGGAACATAACCTCCTCTGGTAGGAGAACCCTACCCTCCCCGTCTATCACCACCATAGAGGAGGCGTCGTTGTTGACGAGCACACCTAACTCTGCGTCCGTGGCTTTTATGATCCTGCAAACCCTTTCAAGCTCCCGGGTAAACGGGTACGTGGACTCGTAGGCCTTCGCCTTCACGTTCTGGAGAAGAACGTAGTCTGCTTCAAGCGCTTTAAGGATATCCGGCACGAGCATGTCAGCGGGCGAGTATGCCGTGTGGACAACTAGTTTGAAGCCCCTGGGGATAATCTCGTCGACTTTCACAAAGCTCAAGACAGCGGATACATACAGTTTGTGGATGTACTCCGAGTACATCACCCAACCTATATCACCGAGGCCAACCCTCCCCACCTCTATGTTCTCGAAGCCGAGCTTAGACCCAGTGAGCTCGAAGCCAGGGGATTTAAACAACCTGAGGAGCACTGAATCCTTGACAGAGTGGGATGTGGTGAACAAGAAGCCTCCCTTAGCCCCAAACCTCTTAATGCTGAAAGATATCTCACCGTTCAGAGACTCGTGGAAGTCGAGTACCTCTACTCCTACACTCATCAACCCCGATGTGAAAGCCCTCTTCAACATCCTCGAGGACGGGTTGTAGTCCCTGCCGCTGACCACCACGGACTTCTTCCCGAGGTAGGAGCCGAACTGCTCGCCTAGTCTGGCGGCGACGTCAGGCGTGAAATCCTTGTTCGGAACCCCCACTATTCTACCGTCGAATAGGAAGGGCGTTTAAACCACCTTGTTGGGGATTGTAGTCGAGTATGCGTCTTCCCCCAGTACATTGCCAGCTCCTACCACTGAGCCCACTACTTTCACGCCCTGTATCCTCGTGTTGTTCAGCACTATTGACTCCCTAACATACGAGTTTTCCCCTATAAAACTACCCCACCACACGATCGAGTACTCAACTCTTGCCCCCTGCTTAACCACCACATCCCCCTCCAAGCTTGCATAGGGGCCTACTACAGCTCCCTCCTCCACGACAGCCCCTCTCCCGACGTATACTGGTGGTAGTAGTAGGCCCTTCACCTCCGCCTCCTTGTGGACGTGGACACCACTGGATATAGTTAAACCCTCAACCCTGTAGCCCGGGATGTAACCGCTGAGTAGATCCCACATCACCTTCCTATACCTCTCGATGGTCCCGACATCCTCCCAGTAAACCCCGGGGGAGGCGACATACCCATATACCATGTAGCCTTCCTCCACCATCAACGGGAACAAGTGTCTGCCGAAGTCCAGGAGGGAGGGGTTCGAGGCTATTAGCTCTAGGGCTCTTTCGCCGATGACGTACACGCCTGCGTTGACTAGGTTGCTGTAGGCGCTAACCCCCTTCGTCTTGTGGAATGCGAGGCTCAGGAGGTATACTTCGAGGCTGATAGGCTTCTCTGTGAAGAGAAGTATTCTACCGGACTCGTCGACCATTACAAGCCCGAATTGAAGCGGGTTGTCGACGCTTACAAGCGATATAGTGGCGTCAGCCCCCCTCTTCCTATGCTCATCGTACTGACGGGCTACATCTATGTTTGTAATAATGTCACCCATGGAGACGACGACTTCGCCCCCGAGCTCGCCCGCCAGCAGCCTCACACCGTCTATAGTATCCTTAGAGTCAAGTATTCTGACCTCGAGGCCGAGACCCTTCTCCGCGACATAGTCTCTTATAATAACACCCTTGTAATTAGCGGCAACATAGATCTTGTTGAAACCCAGCCCTCTAAACCAGGTTGCCAAATGCTCTAGTAGGGGTTTGCCGCCGAGAGGTATCATGGGCTTGGGGATTACCTCTGTCAGAGGTCTAAGCCTCGTCCCCAGGCCGCCAGCCAAGATCACAAGAGGAGGCAACTTGGACGCAACCTATGTATTACTCTGTGCTCTAAGCTAATTTTAATTTACTCCAGCGCCATAACACACCCTCTAGGTGGGAAAATGGTGTTCGAGAACCAGGTGGTTAAGGAGATCCTCGAGAAATACCGCGAGATATGGGCTATAGGGCATGCCCAAGCCCTCCTGGAATGGGATAGTGAAACCTACATGCCCAAGGAGGGGTTGGAGGAGAGGGCTGTCGCTAGAGCCGAGTTAAGCCTCCTAGCACAGAAGCTTATTCTGAGACCGGAGTTCGTGGAGCTCGTTGAGAAGGCCAGCGGGATCGAGTCCTTGAACGACTACGAGAGAGGTGTGGTCAGGGTTCTAGCGAGGGAGATAAGGATCATGAAGGCGATTCCACCCAGGTTGCTGGCAGAGCTCACGAAGACGACTCAGGAAGCCATGTACGCTTGGAGAGTGGCGAAGGAGTCGGACGACTTCTCGAAGTTCAAGCCGTACCTCGAGAAGATAGTTGAGTTGACCAGGGAGAAGGCCGACTGCCTGGGGTGGAAGGAGCACCCCTACGACGCCCTGCTCGACTTATACGAGGAGGGGTTGACAACCAGGGACGTCGACAACATACTGGAGCCCCTTGCACGAGACCTCAGGGTCATCCTTGAGAAAGTTGTCTCCGAGGGGAGGTTCCCTCAGAAGCACCCTCTAGAGGAGGTGAAGTATGAGAGGAGCTGGATGGAGAGCGTTAACGTCGAGGTCCTCAGGCTCCTAGGCTACCCTCTAGGCGATAAAGCTAGAGTAGATGTTTCAGCCCACCCCTTCACGATCGGCATAGGTTTAGGCGATGTAAGGATCACGACAAGGTACGAGGGGTTCGACTTCAAGAGGAGCCTGCTCAGCACAATACACGAGTTCGGGCACGCGACATACGAGCTCCAGATAAACCCTTCACTCAAGTTCACACCTTTAGCCACGGGTGTAAGCCTGGGTATACACGAGGGGCAGAGCAGGTTCTGGGAGAACATTGTTGGTCGTAGCCGTGAGTTCGTGGAGTTAATATACCCTGTGTTGAGGAGGAACCTGCCTTTCATTGGGAAATTCACGCCAGAAGACGTCTACTACTACTTCAACACTGTGAGGCCGAGCCTCATAAGGACGGAGGCTGACGAAGTGACCTACAACCTGCACATCGTGTTGAGAGCTAGGTTGGAGAAGCTGATGGTTAAAGGCGAGATAAAGGTGGGCGAGCTACCCGAGCATTGGAATAACCTTATGGAGGAGTTACTGGGAGTCAGGCCTAGCAGAGACAGCGAGGGCGTCCTCCAGGATATCCACTGGAGCATGGGGTCTATAGGCTACTTCCCCACATACACGCTGGGGAACCTTGTTGCGGCCCAGATGAAGTACCACATGGAGAAGGACTTCAACCTGAAGGGGAAAATAGCCTCAGGCTCCTTCAACGAGTTGAAGGAGTGGCAGAGAGTTAAAATACACTACTACGGTAGCACCTACCCTCCGAAGGAGTTGCTGAAGAGGGCTTTCGGCGAGGAGTACGTCCCCGACTACTGGCTAAGGTATTTGAGGGAGAAATACTTATCCACTTAATTCACTTAATTTTTTAAGCTCCTGAAACAATTGAATTAACCCACACGGTGGATATCCTAGTTTGAACCCAGTCGAGTTCAGCCTAGCCTTAAACGCGGTCTCAACAATCCTGTTCGCCATAGGCCTCTTCAACTCGAGCTCGATAAGCGTCCAGATAGGTGTTTTAAACGACCTAACGGACACGATCGGCCTCTTAATCATGTTGCTTAGCCTAAGGAGCGTTAGGAGGAGCTTCAAATACCCCTTCGGCACGGAGAGGGGTGTATACATTACTAGCCTGATAGCACTCATGATGTTCTCGGGGTCGATAGTAGGGTTCGCCGTCAACAAAATCTCCACATCCATAGCCTCGCAGCCCGAAGTACATTCCACGCCCATCTCGCTCTACAGCGTGTCGGCCTCCACTGCTTTAAACAGCGTCTCCCTCTTATACAGCCTTAGATCATTGAGGAGGAACAGCGGGGATCCCACTACCAAGGGGACTATAGTGGATTCTACAGCAGACACGCTGGCCGGCTTGATCTCGCTCATCGCGCTCTACACCAGGTCACCCATCGTAGACATAGTTGGGAGCCTATTGATGACTGGCTTGATCCTCGGGATCTCGCTCTCTATTGGGATGAGGATATATGAGGTTCTAGTTGGCAGGACGCCCCCGAAGAAGGTGCTCAAGGAAATACTGGATAGGGTATTAAAGGTCGACGGCGTGAGAGATGTGAACGTTTTCAAAGCGGCCATGATCACCGAGGACGAGTACTTGCTGATACTTGAAGTCGAGGTAGACGGCGGGATAAGTGTTGAGAAGGCGGAGAAGCTCGCTGACACCATTGAGAGAGTTGTTAAAGAAGCTGAGCCCAGGTTCAAGCATGTCTACATAGAGCTGGTCCCGGTTAGACGCGAACCCCCAACATATAAGAGGATAATGAGCGAGATAGACGCGCTAGAAGAATGAAGTGAACGCCAACAAGAGAAAGGCCAAGCGAAGACGCTTCGCCGGAAACGCCCGCTACCCGAAGGTCAGCTCCTGAAGCGGCGTATATACGAAGCTATCTTGACAGCGTCGAGTGTTTCAGCGGGGTCGTGAGTCCTGATCACATGAGCCCCATTATACACTGCTATCGCAGTAGCTGCTAGCGACCCGTATAACCTCTCAGCCGGATCCCTGCGCCCGGTTATCTCGCCTATGAAGGACTTCCTAGACACACCGACTAGAATAGGCCTCCCCAGACGCCTCAGCTCCTCTAGCTCGGCTAGAACAGAAGAGTCCCACTCATACCAGGGTACCTCCGTGAACCTGTTGAACCCAATACCGGGGTCTACGATGATCTTCTCCTCGTTTAAACGGTGCTTGAGAGCTATTGAAACAGATTCTCTTAAAGCCTCTTCAACCTGGGCTATGGGTTTGACACCACGCCTAAAGGAGGATACCCTAGCGACAAGCACTACGGGGACATCGTGCTCCTTGATCACCAGCGGCATAGCCGGGTCGTCGCGGAGGCCCGAGACATCGTTCACTATCTCAGCGCCGGCTTCAATAGCTTTCTCCGCCACGATCGCCCTCGTAGTGTCGACCGAGATAGGAGCCCTACAATGAGTGTTCTCTCGGATAGCTTTAATGGCGTTAACGACCCTCTCTAACTCGACTTCAACTGGGACGTCACCGCTCAGATACGGGGCTGTGGATCTACCGCCTACATCGATGAAGTCCACGCCGGCTTTAGAGAATCTCTCAACTGTATCGACCAACTCGTCTAAACTCTTCTTCACGCTACCCTTGTAGAAGGATTCAGGTGACACATTTATGACACCCATAATCCTGACCGGCTCCCCGTCCCCGACCGGGATCCCTGCGATGACAGCTCTTATCACTTCTCCGACACCCGGGGTATGGATTATTATACCTGGAATCAATAAATAGCGAGATAGGTGGTTTACATTAGCCAAAGCGTTGAGGTTAGGGGTCTCCGGAAAGTTTTCAGGAGCGGTGTCGTGGCCGTCGACAACCTCAGCTTTAACGTGGGGAGAGGAGAGATCTACGGTTTAATAGGGCCTAACGGTAGTGGGAAAACCACTACTTTGAGGATAATAGCCACTCTACTCAAACCCACCGCTGGAAGCGTGTTTGTTGAAGGGGTGGATGTCGTGAAACAACCCCTGGAGGCGAGGAGGCTCATCGGGTACCTGCCTGAGGAGGCGGGCGCCTACAGGGATTTAACAGGGTACGACTTCATCAAGCTCATGCTCTCAATCAGGTTCCACGGCCCCGAGCTCGAGGCAAGGATTGATGAAGCTATATCGATAAGCGGCCTTGAAGAATTCATTGAGAAGCCGATTAAAACATACAGCAAGGGCATGAAGAGGATACTGGCGCTGAGCGTGGTCCTAGCACAGCATCCTAGGGTTCTCGTCCTAGACGAGCCGACATCCGGTTTAGACGTTGAGAAAAGCATCTTCGTGAGAGACTTGATCAAGAAGTACAGGTCGAGAGAAGAGGTGGCGGTTATTGTGAGCAGCCACAACATGCTTGAAGTAGAAACCCTGTGCGACAGAGTGGGCGTGCTGTGGAAGGGTAGGCTAGTCGCCGAAGGGGAGCCCGGTTACTTGAAGAAAACGTTTTCAGCTTCAAACCTCGAGGAAGTGTTCTTAAAAGCGGTGGGGTCGCATGTCCTTTAAACCATTATTCGAAAGAGAGATCAAGGCTGTCTTGAAGAACCCGGGCTTCTTGATCACGCTCATATTAATACCGTTATTCTACATCTCGCTCGGCTCAGTGATGAATATAGGGGTTAGAAGCGCTGTCAGCCAGGTTTCAGGCTATATAGGTGTAGTAGACAGAGACGACACGCCCCTCTCACATCTATTCGTATACTACCTTAACCTCACACTTGATGGAAGGGTTAGCTACGCCAACGGGACCGGCGAGCTGGGCTCCTACAGCACTATAGTAGTCATACCCAGGGGTTTCCAGGAAATGGCGTTGAACAATAGTGCAAACTTGTCCACTCTTACGAGAATAAACTCCCTATCTCTAGTCAGCCTAGGGGCTATCCCTCCACTAGCTCTCCAAGGATCATTTAATGATGCTTTAAGGTACGCTCTCGCATCCTTTACACTTGGGAAAAAGATAGAAATAGGCAACGCGTCTTTAAACACGTCAATTCAGCTCGTGTACCAGGGGAGGGTTTTAGATTATACTTCTGTGAATACGTTCGTCGGCTACGGTATCCTATCCACTTTCATCATAGGCATAATGATGTCGTTTACAGCTGGCTTCGCTACCTCTGCTAGCGCCATGGAGAAAGCTGAGAAAGCATTCGAACTCCTCCTTTCGCAACCCGTTGGGAGGAGCCGGATAGTCTTAGCCAAGATAGCGGCCTCTGTGGTAGCGGCTTTCATAGTTGGCTTGGTGTTCTTCGCAAGCCTCTTCGTCTCAGTCATGCATGCCGCTGGATTCCCGGGGGGTCAAGCCTTACCCTCGGGTGGAGCTGGGGGGCTCGGCCGACCGCAAGTGGATCTAGGAGGGGCTGTCGCCTTCACGGCTGTAACCGTATTCCTAGGCTCGCTAATATCAGGTAGCATCGGAGTACTCATTGGGGGTGTTGTAAGTGATGAGAGGACTGCCGGGATCCTCGTCACACCGATCGTTATGATCCTCTTCGGTTTCACAATTATAGCAGAGTTCATTGGAGTCAGTTTAGACGCGCCCACCGCTGTTTTATCAGGGCTCACGGTTACACCCCTACCCTTGCTCCTGAGCGTGTCGAACATTGTGGGAGACTACTCCTTCTTCTATCTGGCGTTATCCTTAAGCATAGTAGAGCTCGCGATCCTAATAGGGGTGGCGATCAAATTGTACAACAGCGAGATAGTTATAACCGGGCTACATCTGAGGAAAAAGTCTCCGCCGGCTTATTCAAGCTGAGGCCAGCCTACTCAGGTAGCCAGCTAGATCGCTTAGGCTCGACGTAGAGTAATATGTATTGTAGCCAACCACATAGTATGCTTCCTGAGGGTAACCCATTCCACTCCAATACGAGCTCCACGAAGTCAAGATGGAGATGAGGCTATTGTTACTGGGCATATACATGCTTTCCTCCCATGTCAGCTCAGCGAGATTGCCTCCCAGCATCCAGGATTTCACAAAGGGGCTTAACAGGAGGGGTGGGACTCTAACGACCCCCCGGTCGCTATCGTTCGACACTGTGAACCGGATGAACAAATTATAGCCGTTAACCCAGTCTCCAGCAGGGTCGATCAAGACCCAGCTCCCGTTTACATTGGTTACCACTGCGACATGCCCGTACTCACCGCTCTTAAACGCTATCAGGTAAGTGTGGTTCAACCCCCTGGAGTAGAGGTATGAGTAGATGAACAACGCGAGATCCTCGCAGTCGCCCCCGCGGTCTGCGATCGTCTCGTTAACCGGCTTCCAGTAGTCGTCTAAGGCTACTGGGTCGAACTCGTAGTAGAAGTTTACCGCCGTGTAGTTGACAATCCCAGATACGATGTCGCCTTGGGGTAGCTGTAAATCCAGCCCACGGGCCAGCTCCACGTTCAGGGATAGAAAGCTGTTCACGAAACTAGTGTTCCTCCCTATCAAGGTTGCCACGCCCAGCGGGGTGGACACCCGGGTTCTTAGAGCGTGGAGCTCGTCAGCTAGTACAATAACCTGGTTTAAGAGGTAGGTTTGATTCCCCTGGAGCCATGTTTTCAACAACTGGTTCTCAAAGCTCAGTTGATCTGTGAGGGACTTATAGTAGCTTAAATTGCCCTCCAGCCATGAGACCATCTCCTTGTAGTAGCTTAGATTCCCCTGTAGGTAGCTCTCTAACAGAGATATGTTCTCCCTGTACTCCGAGACAAGTTGCTGGTAGAAGGTTACGTTGCCGTTGAGCCAGTTTACTGTGTTATTGTACTCACCCTCCAGCTCGTTGTATCGTGCTTGAAGGGCTTCGTAACTCCCACTCAATTGGGTTAATGTCGCGTTTAATTCCTCGACTTCAAGCTGGTACCTCGACTTCTCATCTTTTAGACTGTTGATTTCGTTGTTTAATCCAGCGACCACGCTGAAATGGTAGACTAAGAGGAGTATTAGCGCGATCGATAGTCCGAGAATAGGATACTTGCTCCCCAACTAAGACACCTATATGCTGACTTAAGCGTAGCTAGTAATATAGTTGCCTTGGACATCGGGTTAAACGATAAACCCTAGGAGTGTGATCGAAAGGCTCTAACTCCGACTTTCAATAGCTCTCGCTATATCGTCTGCGTGAACCCTCATTAAATGAAGGTAAAGCCCTCTCCTAGTGAAGGGCCCTCTACCGCATATCCCGCAGTACAGCATCCCTTTTTTCGTCACGACTAGAAAATTAGGGTTCTCTCTTATGAACCGAGTGGCCTTGATGGAATCCTTGAAAGAAACCATGGCCTCGTCCACTTGGAGTCTAAGCGCCTTGCGCACAATGTACCTGACCACGTGGTATTCCATCATGCTTGCCAAAATAACACCTGTAGTAAAATTGGTTAGCGTGTCTTTTTAAAGTATGAGACTACCCGGGAGTAACCCTTATTTCCCCATCGCCTGCTTATTCTTAAATATCAAAACGTCTATTCAGGGATCTAGCTGGGTGGAAGAGTGGATAAGGTTTTCATAGTTGGAGCCGGTATGACCAAGATCGGGAGGTTTTTCGAGAGGAGTGCTAGGTCGCTGTTCGCTGAGGCATTGTGGAAGGCTATAGAGGACGCGGGCGGGTTGAAGCCTGGGGCGATAGTTGTAGGCAACATGACCTCGAGCGTCTTAATGGAGCAGGACAACCTAGGCCCCCTTCTCGCAGACCACGCTGGTTTCAGGGGGCTACCGGCCTTCAAAGTCGAGGCAGCCTGCGGGAGCGGTGGTGCAGCTGTTTACACAGGGTTCGCGCTGGTTAAGTCGGGTCTCGTAGACGTGGTCGCTGTGGGTGGGGTTGAGAAGCTGACTGAGGGTGTTACCAGCGAGGTGACTAAAGCGCTGGCGCAGGCTGCTGACGCACAGTACGAGCTCATATACGGGGCGACTTTCACGGGCTTAAACGCGCTGGTCATGAGGTATTACATGGAGAAGTTCAAGTATGCGAGAGAAGATTTCGCCTACTGGCCTCTCAGGATGCACGAGTACGCCTCCTACAACCCTTACGCCCAACTCCCGAGGAAGACGACGCTTGAATCCATATTGAACAGCCCTATTATAGCAGACCCCGTAAGATTGTTCGACGCCTCACCGATAGGTGATGGCGCCGCAGTTGTGCTCCTCGTCAGAGGGGAGGAGCGGGCTAGGAAGATAGCCTCCGAGACAGGCAGGGATGTCCTCGTGGAGCTTTCCTCAGTCGCCTTGGCAACAGATAGCGTGGATATAGCCTCGAGAAAAGACCTCTTGACCATGGAGTCAACTGTTCTGGCCGCGAGAGAGGCTGTTAGCAGGGCGGACATAAGCTTGAGGCAGGTCGACTACGCTGAAGTCCACGACGCGTTCAGTATAACCGGTTACCTAGCCCTCGAGGACATAGGGTTCGCGCCTAAGGGGGAGGCGCCTAAGCTGTGGAAAGAGGGCAGGTTCGGTAAAGGCGATAAACCCGAGGTGAACTTCAGCGGGGGGTTGAAGGCTAGGGGGCACCCTGTGGGTGCGACAGGTGTTTACCAGGTGGCTGAA
This sequence comes from Thermogladius sp., assembly GCA_022759365.1. GTDB lineage: Archaea > Thermoproteota > Thermoprotei_A > Sulfolobales > Desulfurococcaceae > Thermogladius. Next base: position 27,454 of record JAEMPJ010000041.1, read on the forward strand.
TCCTACATGCAGATCAGAGGCGACTTCCCCGGTTTCAAGGCTTCTTCTCCGGAAATCGCTTTGACACACAACATCGGCGGTGTAGGGACAGTCACCGCTGTCAGCATCTTGAAGAGGGTTAAGTGATGTCTAGGAGACACGAGGATTTGATCGACGAGCTTAAGGCCTTGAGGGAGAAGAGCACTCTAGGTGGCGGCCTGGACAAGATTGAGGCCCAGAGGAAGAAGGGTAAGCTGTGGGTTAGAGACAGGCTGAACAGTCTCCTCGACAAAGGCAGTTTCCAGGAAATACAGTGGTTGAGAACCCATAGGAGCACGTTCTTCGGCATGGATAAAGTGAAGATCTACGGCGACGGCGTGATCATAGGGTACGGTAAAGTGGATGGGAGGCCGGTATTCATATACGCCCAGGACTTCACGGTTTTCGGTGGCAGTATAGGTGAGGTTCACGGTGAGAAGATAGCTTACTTAATCGACATGGCTGTTAAATACGGTGCGCCCGTCATAGGCCTATACGACTCCGGGGGCGCGAGGATACAAGAGGGTGTTGCAAGCCTGCATAGCTCGGGCCTCCTATTCGCGGCTAACGTTAAGGCGAGCGGTGTCGTCCCCCAGATAGCGCTTATGCTGGGCCCGTGCGCGGGCGCTGCGTCGTACAGCCCGGCTTTAATGGACTTCGTCATCATGGTTAAACAAGCCTACATGTTCATAACAGGCCCCGAGGTCGTCAAGGCTGCCACAGGAGTCGACGTCTCATTCGAGGAGCTTGGAGGCGCCGCAGTCCACGCGAGCAAGAGCGGTGTAGCGCATATAGTGGTGGAAGATGAAGAGAGCGCTTTCATGGTTACGAGGAAGCTCCTCTCATACCTCCCGAGCAATTCAAACGAGGAGCCCCCCTACGTCCCAACAGACGACCCCGTCGACAGGAGGCTCGACAACCTCTACTCGGTTGTACCAACAGACCCTGTTAAACCCTTTGACGTGAGAGAGGTTATAGTCAGCGTAGCTGACAACGGCGAGTTCCTAGAGATCCAGCCTGAGTTCGCGAAGTCGGCTGTCATAGGCTTCGCCAGGATAGGAGGTCATAGTGTGTGCGTGGTGGCTAACCAGCCGGCTGAGAAAGGCGGGGTGATAGACATAGATGCCTCAGACAAGATCGCGAGGTTCGTTAGGTTCTGCGACGCGTTCAACTTCCCGATCATAACGTTCGTCGACACCCCGGGCTTCATGCCCGGCGTAGACCAGGAGCACGGCGGGATAATTAGGCACGGGGCGAAGATACTCCACGCCTACGCTGACGCGACTGTCCCGAAGATAACTGTGATAATGAGGAAGGCGTATGGTGGAGCGTATATAGCCATGGGCAGCAAGTCGCTGGGCGCGGACTTAACCTACGCCTGGCCGACAGCTGAGATAGCTGTGATGGGGCCGGAGGGCGCTGTTAGAATACTGTATAGGAAGGAGGCGGAGTCCAAGGCCGACCCCTCGAAATTCTACGAGGAGAAAACCGCGGAGTACAGGAGGTTGTTCGCCAACCCCTACCTGTCAGCCGAGCTAGGCTACATCGACGATGTGATAGACCCGGCTGAGACAAGGCTTAAGATCGCAAAAGCCCTCGAGTTCATTAAGAGGAAGCGTGAGGAATACGTGGGTATAGTGCCTAAGAAGCACTCGAATATACCTTTATAGCTTACTTCAACGATATCAAGGGGGAGTCTTTTCCAACGCTTTGACCTTTCTTAACGTGTACCTCCGCTACCTCCCCCTCAAGATGCGATTTAACCTCTATTATCATCTTCATAGACTCCATGACAACCACAACGTCCCCCTGTTTAACACGGTCCCCGGGTTTAACCTTCACATCCACGACCCTCCCCGCGATAGGGGCCTTGACAACCTTCCCGCCGGCAACCTCAGTCTTTTTCTCCTCCTCCCTTCTCTCGATCCGCGTCTCATAGATTTCCGCGATATTGCTTACGAGGAGTGGCTGTGTATTTATGAAAGCCTGGTCGCCCGAGAAGAATATTGAATATGAGACGCCGTCGTAGTCTATGAGCACTCTATCAGAGCCGAGTTTGATGATCCTCATCTCTACCTCCCTGCCGTCGGGTAGCTTAAGCTTAAACTTGTCTTTATCCAACTTATCGATGACAAGCTCGTAGGTCTGCCCGTAAACCGTCTTCACTCTAATCTTCCTAGGCATATTCAACCTCACTGTATTTTTTCTTCCTGCCTACAGCGGCTCTTCCTCCTTTATATTTGGGAACACTATTAAAAAATATATGGCTTTACACTCAACCAAGTTTTCTGAGATAAACCCCGAGATCGAACACGTTCTTGAAAACCTTACTCGACTCATCCCACTTGGCGACACCTATCACACTATAGTCATAGGAGTCCAACACGGCTACGTAGCTATCCACAGGCGGGTATATTTCAGCAACGCTTTCAAGTAGGAGGTCGTTTCCGTAGAGGAACGCCTTGACACCTTTATCGGCGGCAACAACACAGGATCTGCAACCATATCGCTGGAAGAGCTTAGTGTAGAGTTGAGGCGACGGGGCAACATGACCCTCTATCACTATACCCACGAGCTCGCCCGAGAATACTGCCCTAGGTAACTCGTTGACCCCCTGGTAGATTAGACATATATTGTCGAAGCATGTCTCCCTCAACTTGCCTACCTCGACAAGCAAGTCTAACTCAGCGTTGAAAGCCTCCCCAACGTACTTCTTCAATGCCTCAATATGCTCAGCGGGGGAAGGCCTACTCACGAATTTGATTTTCCTTCTACGCCTCATCCCGCTAACTCCTCGTCTTTGTGAGAAGGCAGAATGTGAAGCCGAACATCCCGTGTACGTGAGGCCATATCCTAACGCAGTTTCTAACCCTTTCGTCGAATACAAGCTTGTGGAAGCTTGTGAAGCCATAGGACCAATCGAACAATTTGAGGGGAGGCTCGATGACATCTGCGTCATCTCTCGACTCAAGAACCCTGGAGACAACATACTCGTTTTCCTCCGGGGCTATACTACACGTTATGTAGGCTAGGATTCCGCCTGGACTCAACATCTCTAAACCAGCGTCGAGGAGCTCGATCTCCCTTTTAACCAGGATTGAGAGGTCTTTGAGAGTTGTCTTCGTTTTCCTAGAGGGGTCGTTCATGATAGTCCCCTCGGAACTACAAGGTACGTCCAGGATAACCCTGCTGAATCTTCTAGTCCATACTTTCGGCAGGATCCTGGCGTCAGCCCACGTGACAACATTGTTTGAGAGCTTCATCCTAGCGTAGTGGCCGATGAGCGGCCTCAACCTGGGGAGAGATATGTCGTTAGCATATACGATTCCGTGGGGGTAGACAAGCTGAGAGGCGAACGTCGCTTTACCACCGGGCGCGGCGCAGGCGTCAAGGACATCCCCTTTGTAGTCTTGGAGTAAGAGTAGTACTGGTGCGAGAGCCGACGCGTCCCTGTGGACGTAGTAGTATCCTTTCAAATACTCGTGGGTTGAACCTATAGTAGGGTATTCCGGCTTTGAGACGACCCTGAACGCATCCCTAGCCCATGGAATCTCCTCGAGTCTGAAGCCCAGGGACTCAAGCCTAGACTTCAGTTTCTCCGAGTCTATTAGAAGCGTGTTGACTCTCACCACCGGGTTTAAAGGCTTCTCGAAAGCTTCAAGCAGTTTGACCGCTCCATCGTACCCGAGCATGTAGATGTATCTTTGAACCATGTAGGGCAGGTACCCGTACTTCGAGGCAAGCCTCCGGGCCTTGTCGCCCGCCTCAATATAGATATCCCGGTATATGTCGGCGACGTCTAGCCCCCGATCCCTCACCGGCTCAACGCCTCTAGTATCTTCTTCATCAACCTTGCGTTCTCAAGCATGTAGTGGTCGTTGTTGAAGTACACGAAGACCCTCGAGGGCTTAAGCGACACGGTTTTCTCAGCTAGCTCCCGTAGCTCGCTCTCAGAGTATTCGTAGCCATACCAATCCAGGTGACCGTGTAGCCTCAGGTACACGGTGCCGTTGGATGACACGATCCACCTCCCTATAGGGGCGTCTATTGAGACAAGGGTTAACCCCAGCCCTCTAGCCCACTCGACAACCCTCTCGTTGAAGCAGGATTCATGCCTGAACTCAACTGCGAACCGGCTTCCCAGCCCTGTCTTCGAGTAGAAATCCCTCACTTTCCCCAGGCTCTCATCACTGCATGTAAAATTCGGTGGTAGCTGGAACAAGTAGAACTCGATCAGGCTATCCATCGGCTGGAATAAATCCCTGAATTTAAGCCATATCTCGAGCGCTCTCTCACCCAGCCTACGCGTGTGGGTTATACTCTTATGGACTTTAACAGACCATCTAATACTCCTCCCCTTCCTAGCCCAGGAAGCGACTTGGTTCCTAAACGGGAACCTGTAGAAACTGGCGTTTAATTCAACCGTGTTTAAACCGCTCTCCTCAATATACCAGTCAAGCGTCCCCTCCTCGTTCCAAAGGTACATCCAGCCGCTTGTCCCAACGTAGATTTCCAAACAAGACCCCACTCTATTATATTCCCCGGGGATGGTAATATTATATCCAGGTGGAAGCATGAGCAGGTTGCTACACCTGTTGGAGGAAATAGACGCGGGGAAGCTAGCCTCATACATCGACCACACCCTGCTGAAGCCACAGTCGGACTACAAGCAGTTGGAGAAATACGTCAAGGACTACAAGGCCTACGGGTTCAAAGCCCTCGTGGTGCCCCTCAGCCTGGTTCCAAGAGTATTCGAGATAGGAGGTAGGGGGATTAGGGTGGCTACTGTGGTTGGTTTCCCACTCGGCAATACTTCAACTAAAGCTAAGCTGTGTGAGGTCGCGGAGGCCTCTGAGCTAGGTGTGAAGGAGGTGGACGTTGTCATGAACATAAACGCCTTCAAGTCGGGGGACTTCAACTACGTTGAAAACGAGCTTAAGGCCATCAGCAAAGAGGCAAGGGACAGGGGGGTAGAAGTCGTCAAAGTCATCATTGAGACAGGGCTTCTAAGCGACGATGAGAAGGTTAAGGCTGCGAGGCTTGTGGAGGCCTCGGGGGCGGACTACGTTAAGACGAGCACGGGATTCCTAGGGGAGGGCGCTACAGTCCACGATGTGAGGCTCCTATACACTGCGGTTGAAGGGAGGATCGGGGTCAAGGCGTCCGGCGGTATTAGACACGCGTTGGACGCCCTCGCATTGATAGACGCTGGCGCCACGAGAATAGGGACTAGCACTGGGGATAAGATTATGGAAGAGTTCGAGAAGTTGAAGAGGGGTTGAAATGAGCGAGTTTGAGGGGCTATTCCTAGTTGAGCCGGCTGGAAAGTACACGAAACACCTGCTTAGGATAAAGAAGGTGATAGCCTGGGAGAAGACTCCCTACCAGGAGGTGGCCTTCGTAGAGCTAGAGGGGTTTGGTAGGGCTCTTATAATAGACAACTTTATTCAGAGCACCGAGGGAGACGAATACATATACCACGAGTTGCTCGTCCACCCAGCTATGACAATACACCCCAACCCCGAGAAAGTGTTGATCATAGGGGGAGGGGAAGGCGCCACGTTGAGGGAGGTTTTGAAGCACAGCACGGTGAAGAGGGCTGTGATGGTGGACATAGATAGAGAGGTAGTCGAGTTCTCGAAGAAGTACCTTGAAGTAATGCATAGAGGGAGCTTCAACGACCCTAGGGCGGAGGTCTTGATAATGGATGGGTTGAAGTATGTTGAAGAGACCAGTGAGAGAGGCTTCGACGTAGTGATACTCGACTTAACAGACCCATATGCAGGTCCTGCGGCGAAGCCGTTGTATAGTGTGGAGTTCTATAGGAAAGTGAAGAATATTATGAGAGAGGGCAGCGTTCTCGTCACCCAAGCTGGCTCCAGCTACTTCTACCCTGAGGAATACCTGTATGTGAGGGACAACTTGAGGAGAGTTTTCAAGTATACTGGCGAGTACTGGACTTGGATACCTAGCTTCGCGGTAAACGTTAACTTCATAATAGCCTCAGACGCGTACAACCCGTGGGACGTTAATCCCGAGGAGTTTGATGAGAGGTTGAATAAGAGGGGGGTTAAAAACCTGTATGTTAACGGAGCCCGGTTTAAAGGGCTCCTCTTAGCTGGGGTACTGTACCCGAGGCACCTTATTCCTCGATAGATGTTTTTTCAAAGGCGAAGCCGGCAGTCAATAGTAGAATTGTTGCGCCCGCTGCAAGGACTAGGAGGTCGTTTAGGGGAGTCATGGGAGACAGCCCTACATCGGCCCCTGTCAGCCAATACCTCACTGCATGCACCGCGTAGCTCAAGGGGTTGTACAGCGCGATGACCTGCATCCAGGAGGGCATTGTCGTGAACGGGTAGAACACCCCGCTCATGAACATCAAAGGCATTGTCAGCAGGTTCACTATCATCTGGAATCCCTCCACGCTGGAGAGTTTAAGCGCTATTACAACGCCCAGTGAGGAGAACGTTATTGCGAGGAGGAACAGGTATATTAAGGCTATCCCCACGCCTGCGATCCTCAATCCACTCGCTATGATGAAACCTAGGAGGATTACTATGAGGCCTTGAACAGTCGTCACAATAGCGTCGCCCAGTATCCTCCCAGCTATCACCAGCTTCCTGGATGCTGGCGCTACAAGTGTCTCCTTCAAGTAGCCGAACTGCTTGTCCCATATAACGCTTATCCCACCTATGAAGCTCGCCAAGAAGACTGTCATAGAGGCCATACCGCTAACCATGAAAGTCAGGTAGTCTACACCGCCGAATATCGTGTTGAAGTACTTCTGGACTAGATCCGAGATGGAGAGTCCGGGCGGCGTGGGTATTCCTGGTAGAGCACCTTTGAACCCGGATGCCGAGAACACTGAGCCCCAGCCTAAGCCTAGGAATATTATCCATACAAGCGGGTTCAACACTGTTGACACTAGCCTAGACCTAGCGCTGAACCACCTTTTAACCTGCCTGTACACCATTGCTATCAACGGGGATAGGTTTACTCTCCTCATCGATGCCACCTCCCTCTAGGGGGAGAGGACGCCTCCAGGCTATCCCTGAGCTCTCTCCCCGTCAGGTGTAGGAAGACCTCGTTTAAACTAGGCTTGCGGTAGCTGACCTCCCGGATCTCATACCCTTTCTCCATGACTAGCTTCATAACCTCCGGTAGAACTTTATTCGCGTTCTCCACAACAAGCTCAATCAACCCGTCCTCGAGGAGGCGGCAGTCCTTCACACCGTTGAACTCGCGGCAGAGGCTCTCCGGCGCTTGCTTCGACAACTTGAGGTAGATGACGTCGCTTCCCAGCATGTTCTTCAACTCGAGGCTAGTCCCCATCGCGATTATCCTCCCATGATCCATTATCGCAATCCTATCAGCCAGTTCGTCGGCTTCATCCAGGTAGTGGGTTGTCATGAGTATCGTCATACCTAGGTCATTCTTCAACTTCCTCACATACTCCCAGACTCTGGCCCTAGACTGGGGATCCAGCCCTATCGTCGGCTCGTCGAGTATGAGGATATCAGGGTTTGTCAACAGGCCTCTAGCTATCTCAAGCCTCCTCTTCATCCCTCCACTGAAGTGCTTCACTTGTTTGAAAGCATACTCTTTTAAGTCGACGAATTCGAGTAGCTCGAGGATCCTCTTGCGTAGTTCATTACCGCTGTACCCGTAGAGCCTACCGTGGATGTACATGTTGTCGTATGCCGTGAGCTGCTGGTCCAGGCTAGGCTCCTGGAATACGATGCCTATAAGCCTCCTGACTTTCCCCGGCTCTTTCACCGCATCATATCCTTCAACGATCACCCTCCCCGAAGTAGGCTTCAGCAATGTGGCTATAATGTGGATTGTAGTTGTCTTCCCAGCTCCGTTGGGCCCTAATAGGGCGAAGATCTCCCCTTTCCTAACCGTGAAGCTTACGCCGTTAACAGCTAGGACATCCTTGTATTTCTTAACCAGGTTCTCCACCACTATTACATCCATGTTTGAAGACCCCTCACCTCGGAGAACATCCCGTTTAACTCCATGAATTTCTTCTTGAACTCCTCAATTCTCTCAGGAGGTAGCCTTTCAATGTTCCTGAATAACCATAAGAGGTTCATGGCAAGCGTCAGCAAGCCTATTTCACGTGCTATCCTCATCTTTCTCAAAAAGTCCTCCAGCATTAACTCTGTCTCCTTACACCCCTTCAAATATTCCACGCCCTTATCGGTGAGCCTGTAGACTTTAACCACTCTATCCCCCACACGCTTGGCTTCAACCTCGACTAGGCCTTCTTCAATCAGCTTCTTCAATAGAGGGTATACAGCTCCTGGACTAGGCTTGAAGCCGTACTCCGACTCTATTCTCGCTATTAAGCCATAGCCGTGGAGAGGTTTTTCTGCAAGGCTCTTTAACACGATCACCCTGAGCATCCCCTTGAAGTACCGCCTGTCCATTCCCGACATCTCTCTTCAGAGGTATCGATAGATATAGCTACGTTTATAAACATTCGTATCCAAACATATTTTTAAACTTCTAAACATTTGTAATCATATCAACTGATATATCGAGTGATACATATGGGAGGGATTTTGGACAAGCTTATAGGTTACGCCGAGACCATAAGCGATGAGAGCATTAGAAAGGTGACACTGGAAATCTTGACACAGCCCACCCTATCTTTCACAGATGCCAAGCCTATAGTAGGCTTCCTAGATTCGCCGGCGGCACCTAGGAAACACCATTCTTTCACGGGGGGTCTACTCCTACATACACTAGGTGTTGTGGAAGCTTCTGTGAGAATAAGAGAGTACATCGAGATGGTCTACGGGTTGAAGGCGGATAGGGATCTAGTTGTAGCAGCCGCTTTACTCCATGACTTATTCAAGTTTTACCAATACAGGCCGGATGAGATAGAGGGAGGGTATAAGCCTAGAGAAGACTGGTACTTATCCCACGACTACTCAATTATAGGCGAGCTCGCTAGAAGGGGAGCTCCGGAGAAGCTGATTAGAGTAGTCGCTGAAGTCCACGGTCTCCAGCCTTTCACGACGATAGAGGGGCTTATAGTCCACTTAGCAGACTCGCTGGACGCCAGGCTTGGGGATATACTCCAGCAGATGCTCCAGGGAAAGCTCAGGGCACTGGATAAAGAGGGGTGTAATCCATACAAGGTTATGAGCGAGAAGGCAAGGAGCGATGGGCCGGAGAAAGTGTTTGAGAGAGCGTTCTCACCCGTGGATGTTGTGGTCAGCGAGTTTAAGAAGTATTGTGGTGGTTGAATGGAGCCTGTAATAGAGCTGAACAACGTGTGGAAGATCTACAAGACGGGAAGCATTGAGACACCGGCTTTAAGAGGCGTAAACCTCGTTGTGGGGAGAGGCGACTTCATTAGTATCATGGGGCCCAGCGGCTCGGGTAAATCCACGTTGCTCAACATCATCGGCTTACTGGATAAGCCCACGAGGGGAGAGGTAAGGCTTGCGGGCAGGGACATCTCAAAGCTGTCGGGGAGGGAAATGGCTTACTACAGGAACTACTACCTGGGCTTCGTCTTCCAGAGATTCAACCTCGTGGGGAGGCTGACTGTCAGGGAGAACATCGAGCTCCCCCTCATAGCCAGGGGTGTACCCCGTAGCGAGAGGCTGAGAATGGTGGTTAAAGCCCTCTCAATGGCTGGGGGAGATGAGTCGTGGCTTGAGAAGAAGCCGACCCAACTAAGCGGCGGGCAACAACAGAGGGTCGCCATAGCGAGAGCTATCGTCGGCAACCCTTTGATCCTACTCGCAGACGAGCCCACCGGCAACCTAGATAGGGCTTCAGCTAAAGTAGTCATGGAGACCTTCCAGGCGCTTAACAGCAGGGGTTTGACAATAGTGCTCGTAACACACGACCCTGAGGTAGCCAACTGTAGCGAGAGAATATACGTTATAAGAGATGGTACCATAATTGAGTCTCGAGAACCAGTGAAGTCAAGATGCATCACGAAGACTGTAGGAGGATGAGAGCCTTGAGGCTGTGGGCGGGCATATTGGTAGTCATCTTCATCGCCTTCTCGCTAGTGGTGCCAGTCGCCCCTAGAGCGGAAAATACCGGATGGTCTATTGAAAGCGTGTCTTTTACCTCTAGAACAGGCGGCGACGTTTACCCGGGTAGTACAGGCGCTGTGTTAGAGGTATCGGTCTTGTACAACTCGACGCAGAACGCGTACAACCCCTCTGCATGTATAACCCTACCCCAAGGCTTCACGCTGAGATCACCCCAGTGCTCTATGCCAGTTAACTACACACTAGGCCAACCGGTTTCAGCCGGATACCTCCTGGAATACCGTTACATAGTTGACGTGAGCAAAAACCTGGAGCCCGGTGTATACGGGTTCACCCTTAACATAACATACTACCAGCAGGGTACACTTGAGACTGCTATACTCAACGGGTTTGTAAACGTAAGCGAGTACCCTCCACTGAACATAACGATAACAGACGTATACTGGTCTCCTGTAGGCTACCCGGGCTCCTACCCGACCGCGCTCGCGATAGAGGTGGAGAACGATGGTAACACTACCATACAGCAACTCGAGGCGTGGGTGAGGCTCCCCGGCTTATTCCACCTAACCTCCAACAAGTCCACTATACAGGCACTCGCAGTAGGGGGGAGAGGTGTATTAACGTATAACAGTATATGGATAGACCCAGCCGCGAGCCCAGGCGTGTACAATGGTTCACTATATGTTAAAGCCACGCTTCAAACAAGCGACGGCGTGTCATACACTTCTTCAAGCCAGCTATCATTCAGCTTCACAGTAGACCAACCAACTAACCTCCAACTCCAGGTACTAGACTACGGCTTCACAGGAGATGTCGTATTACCCGGCTTAAACAACACGGGCTTCAGAATAACTCTACGTAGCCTGACAGCCTCGACACTCTCCAACATGTACATTGAAGCCCACGTGGAAAACGCCTTATTCGAAAACTACTCATCGGTTAAAACAATGGTTTCGAACACTGTCCTAAACTACGGGGACGTCCTCACACTAAGCTTCAACGGGTTGTCTATATTCGAGAACGCGACGTTTATACGAGTCCACCTCTACATCCAGGCCTTCCAGAGCCAGCAGGGAACCTCCTTCCCCAGCTCCACAGTTATCAATATAGTCATACCGCTGAACACGCCCCCGCTCAATATCACAGTCTTGAAAACCTACTGGTCTGACGGGGTAGCCTACCCCGACAGCGGCGGTAACACTCTTGTAGTTGAATTGTACAATAGTATGAGCGCGGATCTAAGGGATGCCAGCGTTGAGTTAAATCTACCCGATGCTTTCTACCCGAATAGAATCGTGGTTCAAGGCGTGAACATCCCGCACTTCTCGATAACGAGGGTGGAGTTCAATGGTATCTACGTGAAGCCTGGTGTTGAAAGCGGATCCTACACGCTTCAAATCTC
>JAEMPJ010000060.1 GCA_022759365.1 Thermogladius sp.
CCGCTGGCGTTAGGTTTAATAGTCTTTTATAAATTGGGGTATTCAGGTGTGTTAGCTTAGTTTATCGCAAGTTTATGAGTGGTGTCTGTTATGAGTGAGAAGAAAGATATCAACATCCTAGAACACGTTCTAGTCCCTAAACACGAAATCCTTTCACCGGAGGAAGCCGTCGAAGTCCTCAGAAAACTTGGGGTGAGCCCCAAGAACCTGCCCTGGATATCCGTCGACGACCCTGCTGCGAAGGCTATTGGGGCTAAACCCGGCGACATCATTAGGATTATAAGGAAGTCCCCTACCGCGGGTGTCTCGGTCGCTTACAGGTATGTAGTCGTGGATGTGAGTAGGAAAGAGGCGAGCGTCGAGTGACGTATATTCCGTCCACAGACGATTTATGGACTCTGATGAAAGCTTTTTTCGAGGAGAAAGGCCTTGTCCGCCAGCACCTAGACAGCTACAACAGGTTTGTTCGCGAGCTTCTCCCTGAGATAATTAATGAACACAGAGAGATCCCCATTACAGCCGACTTGAAGCTGGTCATCAAGGACTACAAGATTGGGCGGCCGATATGGAAGAATATTGAGGGCGTGGAGATCGAAGTCAGCCCGATGGACTGCAGGCTTAGGAACCTCACGTATGCTGCCCCCGTCTACGCTAAGGTCGTCCTGGTAGACAGCGAGAACTCCCATAGGGAGCAAGAAATAAAACTGATGGATCTTCCGATAATGCTTAAATCCGACCTCGACCCCCTCAGCAAGTTAACGCCCGAGGAGCTCGTGGAGAAAGGAGAGGATCCCAAGGATCCAGGAGGATACTTTATAATTAACGGCGCTGAGAAAGTGTTGATAGCACAGGAGGATTTGGCGAGCAACAACATAATTGTCGATGTGATGCCAGAGGGCTCGTCGTCAACTCACGTAGCTAAAGTAGTCAGTACCGCTAAGGGTAGGAGAAGCCAGCTGGTAATAGAGAGGAGGAAGGACGGTGTCTTCTACGCTAACTTCCAGGGGAGGAAGTTCCCGGCCATAGTGCTGATGGCTGCCCTCGGCCTCTCAACAGAATACGAGATTATGAATGCTGTTTCATTCGACCCGGAGATCCAGGTTCAACTCCTCCCCTCTATCAGCGAGGCCCAATCTATATTCCCGAAACTCGAGATACCGCCTGAAACCCCCGAAGAAGAGGTTAGGAGGCTTGAGGAGGAGTATAGGAAGAAGGTTGTTGAGGAGGCCCTGGACTATATTGGCGCTAGAATAGCCGTTGGCAGACCTCGTGAGGAGAGGATCAGGAGGGCTGAGAGGGCTCTAGACGAATATCTCCTACCCCACATAGGCACTGACCCAAGCCCCACAACACGGTTGAAGAAAGCCCTCTTCATAGGCCAGATGATCAGCAAAATACTCGAGGTTCACATGGGCAGGAGGCAACCGGATGACAAGGATCACTACAGGAATAAGAGGCTTAAACTGGCTGGAGACCTGTTGGCGACACTCCTCAGGAACGCGATAGTAGTCTCCTTTATAAGAGAGGTTAAGTCGAGCATAGAGAAATCCTACAGTAAATACAGGAAAGTCGATTTAAAGATGGTGATTAAACCGAACATCATAACAGACAGAATACTCCACGCTATGGCCACGGGTAATTGGCCTGGAGGTAGGACAGGCGTCAGCCAGATTCTCGATAGGACAAACATGTTGAGCACACTCAGCCACCTCAGGAGAGTGGTCTCACCCCTCGCGAGGGCGCAGCCGCACTTCGAGGCCAGGGAGCTACACTTCACGTCGTGGGGTAGGATGTGCCCGTTTGAAACCCCTGAGGGGGCTAACATAGGGCTTGTGAAAAACCTGGCTTTAATGGCTCATGTCAGCGTGGGATACGATGAGAGGGAGGTTGAGCAGCTTCTCATCCAGCTCGGCGTCAAGCCTCTGACCGAGATACTTGAGGAGCTTCGGGAGAGAGTGAGAAGAGGCGAGGGCTCCAGCCCCACCGAGTACATCTCGTGGAGCAAGGTATATTTGAACGGGAGGCTTATCGGGGTTCACCCCAACGGCGGGGAATTAGCGAGTAGGATAAGAGAGTTGCGTAGACAGGGCAAGTTGTCGCCGGAGGTGAACGTAGCCTTCTTCAAGGGGGAGTACTTGAATGAAGTCTACGTCAACTGCGATGCCGGCCGTATCAGGAGGCCTCTCCTCGTCGTTGAGAACGGCGAGCTAAAGCTTAAACCGGAGCACATTAAAATGCTGAAGAACGGGTCGCTTAAGTTCGAGGACCTGGTTAAGAAGGGCGTTATAGAGTACCTTGACCCGGATGAAGAGGAGAACGCCTACATAGCTTTGACACCAAGCGAGATCACTAAAGAGCACACCCACCTCGAGATATGGCTTCCAGGCACTCTAGGGATAGTGGCCTCGATAATCCCCTACCCGGAGCATAACCAGAGCCCCAGGAACATATATGAGGCCGCTATGGGGAAGCAGAGCCTCGGCCTCTACGCGGCTAACTTCCAGAGGAGGATGGATTCACGCGGCCACTTCCTGCACTACCCTCAGAAACCTCTAGTCCAGACTAGGGCGCTCGACGTCATAGGCTACAACGAGAAGCCGGCGGGGCAGAATATGGTTGTCGCCGTGCTGACGTACACGGGCTACAATATTGAGGATGCTGTCATAATGAATAAGAGTAGCATTGAGAGAGGGCTGGGCCGGAGCACGTTCTTCAGGGTCTACACGACGGTGGAGTACAAGTATCCGGGCGGTCAAGAAGACAAGCTGACAGTCCCTTCAAGCGATATAAGGGGTTACAAGGGGCCTAGAGCCTACGAGAAGCTCGAGGAGGACGGTATTGTAGCCCCAGAGACCAACGTCACTGGCGGTGACGTGTTGATAGGTAAAGTCAGCCCCTCGAGGTTCATGACGACGCCGGAGCTCACGGGAACCGAGCAGGCGAAGCAGGACACGAGCATCGTTATGAGACACGGGGAGAAGGGTGTCGTGGACATGGTCATGATAACGACGGACAACGACGGGAATAAGCTCGTCAAAGTCAGGGTCAGAGACCTGAGGATACCCGAGTTAGGCGACAAGTTCGCGTCGAGGCACGGGCAGAAGGGTGTGGTCGGATTGATCATACCCCAGTACGACATGCCCTTCACAGAGGAGGGGATTACACCAGACTTGATCATCAACCCCCACGCGTTCCCCAGCAGGATGACAGTGGGCCAGTTGATCGAGAGCATCGCAGGCAAGGTGGCAGCCCTGGAGGGCAGGCTGGTTGACGGAACACCCTTCTACAAGGAGGATCCGGAGAAACTAATGATCGTTTTGAAGAAGCACGGGTACCCTGAGACGGGTGAGGAGGCCATGTACGATGGGAGGACTGGGGAATTACTGAAGGCCCCTGTCTTCATAGGGATCGTCTACTACCAGAAGCTCCATCACATGGTCAGCGATAAAATACATGCTAGGGCCAGGGGCCCAGTCCAGATACTGACGAGGCAGCCAACGGAGGGCAGGGCTAGGGCTGGTGGCTTAAGGTGGGGTGAGATGGAGGTCGACTGCCTGGTCGGCCACGGCGCGGCAGCGTTGTTGAAGGAGTCTATGATGGAGAGAAGCGATAAGACGGTCATCTACGTTTGCGAGCTGTGCGGTCACATAGGCTACTATGATAGGATAAGGGGTAGGTATGTCTGCCCCATCCACAAGGAGAAGGGTGTTCTAAAGCCTGTTGAAGTATCCTACAGCTTCAAACTGCTCTTGCAGGAGTTGATGAGCATGGCGATTATGCCGCGCATCATCTTGGGAGATGTGAGGGAGGGGTAGGCATGTACAGGATCAAATCCATAAAGTTCGGTATACTCTCGCCCGACGAGATCAGGAAAATGAGCGTCACGAACATAATTACAAGCGATGTCTACGACAACGATGGGGCGCCCGTGGACGGGGGCGTGATGGATAAAAGGCTCGGCGCCATCGAGCCGAGGGAGGTTTGCCCCATATGCGGGAACACAAGGGATGAGTGTCCAGGCCACTTCGGGCATATAGAGCTGGCTAAGCCTGTCATACACGCAGGATTCTCCAAGCATATACTCGTCTACCTCAAGTCGACGTGCAGGGTCTGCGGTAGGATCAAGCTACCTGAGAACGAGAGGCAGCAATACTTGAAACTGCTGAAGGATCTCGAGGACTTGAACCTCAAGTACCTGGTTAAGAGATTACACGAGTTCATCAGGAAGAAAGCTTCAGCCCAGCAGACATGCCCCCACTGCGGGGCGCCTCAGTACAAGATTAAACTGGATAAGCCGCACACATTCTACGAGGAAAGAGAGGAGGGGCTGGTCAAACTAACGCCCGCTGAAGTTAGGAGCAGGCTGGAGAAAATACCCGACGACGACGTCCGCTTACTCGGCGGAGACCCGAAGGAGGCTAGGCCTGAGTGGATGGTTTTAACCGTCCTGCCAGTGCCGCCGAGGGCTGTCAGACCGTCAATACTGTTGGAGACGGGGATAAGGAGCGAGGACGACTTAACCCACAAACTCGTCGATATTATAAGGGTGAACAACAGGCTTAGGGAGCACGTTGAGACAGGTGCCCCCAACGCGCTTATCGAGGACGAGTGGGAGCTACTCCAATACCATGTGACAACATACTTCGACAACGAGGCACCCGGTATACCTCAAGCCAAGCATAGGACAGGCAAGACATTGAAGGGTATAGCGCAGAGGCTTAAAGGGAAGGAGGGTAGGTTTAGAGGAAACCTCAGGGGTAAGAGGGTTGATTTCAGCGCGCGTACCGTGATCAGCCCTGACCCGAACCTCAGCATAAACGAAGTCGGGGTTCCAGAGGCCGTCGCCAAGATCCTGACTGTCCCGGAGAAAGTAACGCCCTGGAACGTGGAGGAGTTGAGGAAGCTCGTCCTAAACGGCCCCGACAAGTGGCCTGGCGCAAACTACGTTATAAGACCCGACGGCAGGAAGATCAGCCTTAAGTTCGTGGACAGAAAGGCTGTCGCCGAGTCTCTTGCCCCAGGCTTCATCGTCGAGAGACATCTATTGGACGGCGATATAGTACTGTTCAACAGGCAGCCCTCGCTCCACAGGATTTCGGTCATGGCTCACGTGGTCAGAGTCCTCCCCTACAAGACCTTCAGGCTAAACCTGTTGGTTTGCCCGCCTTACAACGCTGACTTCGACGGCGACGAGATGAACCTGCACGTCCCCCAGAGCGAGGAGGCCAGGGCTGAGGCGAGGATCCTGATGCTGGTTGAAAAACACATTTTGACCCCAAGGTACGGAGGGCCTATAATAGGCGGGCTCCAGGACTATATCAGCGGTGCCTTCCTCCTAACAAACAAGTCAACGCTCTTAACTAAGGGTGAGGTCATCGACCTCCTCAGCGTCGCCGGTTATAGGGGTCCTCTACCCGAGCCAGCAATATTGAAGCCAGCCCAGTACTGGACGGGCAAGCAAGTGGTCTCCCTGTTCCTCCCAAGAGACTTCAATTACAAGAGGAACGCTAAGATCGCTTCAGCGTCAGCGCTCAGGTGCATCGACGAGGACTGCCCCCACGACAGCATAGTCATAATTAAGAAGGGCCTGCTGCTGGAAGGCGTCCTGGACAAGGCTACTATCGGCAGGGAGGAGCCGGAGAACATCATCCACTGGTTGATTAAAGAGTACGGTGAGGATGTCGCTAGGAAGTTCATGGACGACGTCTACAAGATTTTCATAAGGTTCTCCGAGATGTACGGCTTCACAATGAGCTACTACCACCTAATGATACCACCCGAGGCCAGAGAGAGGATTAGGAATATTATTGAGGAGAAGAAGAGGGAGGTGGACAGGTTAATAGAGGAGTTCAAGGCTGGGCGGCTTATACCTAAGCCGGGTAAAACTGTGGAGGAGACGCTGGAGGACGAGATAATAGACCTGCTGTCTAAGAGGCTGCTCGATGAGGTGGCCGATGTGATCACACCCTACTTCACTCTCGCAAACCCTGTGATAGTCATGGCCAGGACGGGCTCGAGGGGTAACCCCATTAACTTGACACAGATGGCCGCTATACTAGGCCAGCAGACAGTTAGAGGCAAGAGGCTTAC
This sequence comes from Thermogladius sp., assembly GCA_022759365.1. Taxonomy (GTDB): domain Archaea; phylum Thermoproteota; class Thermoprotei_A; order Sulfolobales; family Desulfurococcaceae; genus Thermogladius. The sequence continues at coordinate 6,091 of JAEMPJ010000060.1, forward strand.
AAGAGGCTACTTGAACAGGAGCCTACCCCACTTCAAGCCCGGCGATCTAGGGCCTGAGGCGAGGGGGTTCGTGGCAAGGGGATTTGTGAACGGGCTGTCACCGGTTGAAATGTTCTTCCACGCTGCTGGCGGTAGAGAGGGCTTGATCGACACGGCTGTCAGGACGAGCCAGTCGGGTTACATGCAGAGGAGGCTTATCAACGCTCTCCAAGATGTTAGAGTAGACGTAGATGGGACTGTGAAGACGACGACGGGCGAGATTATCCAGTTCAAGTACGGTGAGGACGGGGTTGACCCCATGAAGAGCGATCACGGCAAAGCCGTGAACGTGGATAGGGTGGTGCAGAAGGTGGTGGGGTGGAGGCTGTGAAGCAGATCACCTCTATAGAGGAGCTGAAAAACTATATTGAGAAACTACGGGGCAGGGTTAGCGACAACATTATTGAGGAGCTCGAGAAGAAGCTGGTTGAAGTATATGAGAAGAGCGGGCTTTACGTGGAGGAGGTTGAGGCTATAATAGGGGAAGTCCTGAGGAGGTATGAGAGCTCGCTTGTAGAGCCGGGCGAGCCCGTGGGAACGGTCGCAGCCCAGAGCCTCGGCGAGCCGTCTACCCAGATGACTCTGCGTGTATTCCACTATGCCGGTGTAAGGGAGTTCAACGTCACGCTCGGCCTGCCGAGGTTGATCGAGATCGTTGACGCGAGGAAGAGGCCTGAAACCCCGATCATGGAGATATACCTCGAAGACGACTACAAGCACGACGAGGAGAAAGCGAAGGAGGTTGCTAGGAGAATAGAGTCGACGCTAGTGGAGAACGTGGCTGAAAGCATCTCCATCTCGCCGTTCGAGGGCGTGGTGATAAGGCTTGACCCAAGTATGCTGGAGGATAAAGGTGTCGGGATTAAGGATGTCGTGGATGTCCTCGAGGAATTAAAGCTCGGCGACATAGAAGTAGACGAAGAAAACTACACTATTAGGATAAGGCTACCCGAGGAGCTTATGGATTACTCGAAGATGGAGAAGATCAGGCAGAAGGTAGCGTCGGCCAGGATAAAGGGCGTGAAGGGGATTAAGAAGGTTATCATACAGAAGAGAGGGGACGAGTATGTTCTGATAGCTGAGGGCAGTAATCTGAGCGAGGTGATGAGGGTGAAGGGCGTCGACTGGAGGAGAGTGTACACGAACGACATCATGGAGGTGGAGAGGACTCTCGGGATAGAAGCAGCTAGAGCCGCGATTATAAAAGAGATTAAGAGTATCCTCGACGACCAGGGTCTAGATGTGGATATAAGGCATATCATGCTCTTAGCGGATGTGATGACCTGGACCGGCAGGGTTAGACAGGTCGGTAGGATGGGTGTAGCGGGCGAGAAGCCGAGCGTCCTAGCCAGGGCTGCCTTCGAGATGACGGTTCAAAGGCTGATTGAGGCAGCGGCTAGCGGCGAGGTGGACGAGCTGAGCGGGATCCCCGAAAATATTATAATAGGCCAAATAATTCCAATTGGAACAGGTATGGTAGAGTTGTACGCGACACCCTCGACCGCTAGACCCAAGGGAGGGGAGGGATAGCCATGTCATCTGCTCAACCCGAGCTTGTCAAGGCTATTCAAACAGCAGCTAAGACCGGGAAGGTCGTCCTAGGGTACAAGGAGACGATTAAGCTTCTACTCCACGGGAAGGTGAAGTTAGTTGTCGTAGCGGTCAACGCTCCGCCGGAGTTTAAAGAGGACGTGAACTACTACGCTAAGCTCTCAAACATACCTGTCCTAACCTTCCCCGGAACAAACATAGAGTTGGGGACTATACTAGGGAAGCCCTTCGGCGTTTCTACACTAGGTGTCGTGGACCCAGGGCAATCCAATATACTTGAGCTCGCGGGTGCAGGCGCGCAATGAGCAAGGAGAAGCCTCAAATAAAGATAACACCGGAAGAATTCGGGTATATGACACTACTCCACGAGCTCACAGGCGTCCACGTGCAGGACTGCGTGATCGATGAGGAGAACAACAGGGTCATCTTCCTCGTGAAGCCAGAGGAGATAGGTAAGGCTATAGGGCCTAAGGGGATCTTCGTCCAAACACTAAAGAAAATGTTGAATAAGAACGTTGAGATAGTGGGCTATAGCGATAACATCGAGGAGTTAACGAAGTACGCGCTGGCGCCGGCAAGGGTGAGGGAGGTTAAGGTTGCTCAGAGGCCTGGGGGTAAAAAAGTCGTGTACGCCACGGTAGACCCGAACGACAAGGCTATCGCTATAGGTAAGAACGGCAGGAACGTGGCCAGGGCACGACTACTATTAAACAGGTATTTCAACATTGACACGGTCATCATAGCGTGAAGCTTAAAAACCAGTATGAGACTCCATAATTGGAGGGTTTGCTCATGCCCGGGAAGAAAGCGCCAAACGGCTTGTTCGCGGCTAGGAAGCTGAGGAGGAAGAGGCTGAAGTTTAGGTGGAGCCAGAGAGAGTTCAAAGTGAGAATGCTGAGGCTGAAGGAGAAAGTCAACCCGCTCGAAGGGGCTCCAATGGCTAGAGGGATAGTTCTCGAGAAAGTTGGTGTTGAATCGAGAAAGCCGAACTCAGCTGTCAGAAAGTGTGTTAGAGTCCAGCTAGTCAAGAACGGTAAAGTGGTGACGGCTTTCGTGCCATGGGATGGTGGAGTGAACTACATCGACGAGCACGATGAGGTGATCATAGAGGGGATTGGGGGGCCTAGAGGCAAATCAATGGGAGACATCCCAGGGGTCAGGTTTAGGGTTGTCAAAGTAAACGGTGTCTCGTTGAAAGCGATATGGCTAGGTAAAAAACAGAAGCCCGTGAGGTAGAGTTTTTAGATCAATGCTCGCGGTAAAACGACTCCTGCTCGTCCACGAGCTCTTTCCTTACATAAATGGGTTTACCTACGAGGAGAGCCAGGAAAATTGCGTGGCTTGGAACCATCTTCCTCCTGAGGGTCACATTCCCGTCGTTGAATTCCACGTAAGCAGAGTAGACGCCTCTCGCCTCATCGAATTCCTCGATTAAAACCCTCTTCACATGCCTGCCAAGCGCTTCAAGCACCTCAGGCATCGAAGCCAGTAGATCCCCCAACCTCTCCCTATCGTCGTCGATAGCCTCCCCGTTCTGCTTCTTTACAAACAGGACTATATCGTAGGGCACTCTCTCGAGGTAGAAGACCCGCCCGTCTTCCAGCTCGCAGACAAGCCTTGGGATAGGCATATACACGTCTAACTCCTTCAATTCAACTCCACTAATCTCGTCTCGTACCCTGCGGACAAGGAGGTATTGTGTCAAACCTTAATCCTCTCTTACTAAACACCAAGCGTTTAACTTGTTTTAAACATAGCCTGCCTAAAGGGTTGGGGCTTCCACTCCTGGCTGGTTGTTTAAGCCCGTGAGACAGAGGTTTAAAAAGGTTGTTCATAATTCAATCCTTCCAGGTGCTTGGGTTGAGTAGTGAGAGTGTGGCTGAGAAAGTAGGGACACCTGAGATCTTATTGTTTGGCAAGTGGAGTTACGACGGCGTGGTTGTGAGAGACCCCAGCTTGAAGAGGTACATATCTCTGAAACCCGTCTACCTCCCACATACAGGTGGGAGGCATGAGCACAAGAGGTTCGGTAAGGCTGAGGTCCCGATTGTGGAGAGGCTGATCAACAAAATAATGAGGCCCGGCCACAACATGGGTAAGAAACACCTTGCTTACAATATCGTGAAAACCGCTTTCGACATAATGTACATGAGGACAGGTGAGAACCCCATCCAACTGCTGGTCAGGGCTATTGAGAACGCTGCTCCAAGAGAGGAGACTACTAGGATAATGTACGGTGGGATCGTCTACCACGTCTCAGTCGATGTCGCTCCACTCCGTAGGATAGACCTCGCGTTGAGGCATATAACAGAAGGAGCGCGTTCAAAGGCTTTTAGAAGCACGTTAAGTATAGAGGAGGCGCTGGCCGAGGAGATCATCCTGGCCGCCTCCAACGACCCTAGAAGCTACGCTATTCAGAAGAAGGACGAGATCGAGAGGATAGCGCTCAGCAGCAGGTAGCATCCAGCTGGACTTGTTTTGCTTCCTACCATTCTGTTACACGCAGGTTTTCCTGCTCAATAGTTGAGGCTCTTCAAGCATAATGCTTTATAAGCGCCATATTTTATTTAAATCCCAGTACATTAGATTACACTGGAGTGGATGGGTATGAGCGCGTCACAGAAGCCCCACTTGAACCTCGTGATAATAGGGCACGTCGACCACGGCAAGAGCACGATGGTAGGCCACATCCTCTACCGTCTAGGGTACTTCGACCAGAAGACAATGCAGGCCATTGAGGAAGAAGCGAAGAAGATGGGTAAGGAAAGCTTCAAGTATGCCTGGCTGATGGACAGGATGAAAGAGGAGAGGGAGAGAGGTGTAACAATAGCGTTATCCTACATGAGGTTCGAGACCAAGAAGTATTTCTTCACGATTATCGACGCCCCAGGCCACAGGGACTTCATCAAAAACATGATTACTGGAGCCAGCCAGGCTGATGCGGCCATCCTCGTGGTCAGCGCTAGGAAGGGTGAGTTCGAGGCCGGCATGAGCCCGGAGGGTCAGACGAGAGAGCACGCGATCCTTGCTAAAACCATGGGCATTGAACAGCTAATAGTAGCTGTCAACAAGATGGATGCGACGGAGCCTCCTTACAGCAAGGAGAGGTATCTCCAGGTGAAGGAGACCCTCGGCAAGTTCTTGAAGGGACTCGGCTACAATATTGACAAAATACCCTTTGTACCAGTGTCAGCTTGGACGGGCGAGAACCTCATAGAGAGATCGCCGAACATGCCTTGGTACGACGGCCCTGTGCTAGTGGAAGCCCTCGACATGCTTCAAGTACCGCCTAAACCTATTGACAAGCCGCTTAGAATACCGATACAAGACGTGTACAGCATATCAGGCGTGGGCGTAGTACCTGTGGGAAGGGTTGAAACAGGCGTGTTGAAAGTCGGCGATAAAGTGATATTCATGCCGGCAGGGGTCGTCGGCGAGGTAAGGTCTATTGAGACACACCACATGAGGATCGAGAAGGCGGAGCCAGGCGACAACATAGGCTTCAACGTTAGAGGCGTTGAGAAGAAGGATATTAAGAGAGGAGATGTAGCGGGCCACCCAGAGAACCCGCCATCAGTCGTGGATGAGTTCACGGCTAGGGTCTTCATCATATGGCACCCGACAGCCATAGCCGTTGGCTACACTCCAGTAATACACGTCCACACAGCCAGCGTGGCTTCCAGGATAACGGAGATCGTCGCTAAACTAGACCCTAGAACCGGCAAGGAGGTAGAGAAGAACCCGCAGTTCATTAAGCAGGGAGACAACGCTATAATAAAGTTCAAGCCGATTAAACCACTGGTCATAGAGAAGTACTCCGACTTCCCGCAGCTCGGAAGATTCGCTATGAGAGACATGGGTAAGACCATTGGCATAGGTATTGTAACAGATATCAAGTTAGCAGAGGTTAAGACTAAGAAGTAGCAGTTTTTTCCAAACAAATACTTTAAGGGTATTGCTTATGTCGGCTCCAAGAATGGTCAAGATAAAAGTTTGGAGCACGAATGTGAATGTGTTGAACGAGTTCACAGGCAAGATAGCTGATATAGCGAAGAAAACTGGTGTTAAACTATCAGGCCCAATACCACTACCGACTAAAAGGCTGTCTATAAGGACATTGAAGCTACCTCACGGTGAAGGGAAGAAGAAGTATGAGAAGTGGGAGATGAGGATACATAAAAGGCTTCTTTTCATAGCCGCCGATGAAAGAGTTATGAAGCAGTTGATAAGGCTTAGGGTGCCACCTGAAATCTGGATGGAGATAGAACTGTAAAAAAACTTTAATAAATTTGTTTTAAGCGTAAAAACCTTATTTCTTCTCTTCCTTCTTCTCCTCTTTCTTCTCCTTCTTGCCCTTCTTGCTCATACCAACACCTTCAGCTCTTCGAGTTTAAACTTTCTCCCATAATCTTAAAAACATATCTGTTTGTTTCCGCGAGTATCATGATCATCCCGTTGAAAAACGGCTGGAGAACCGGTTTTTCACAATTTTTTTGTATTAAGTCCAAGCGCCGGGGGCGGGATTCGAACCCGCGCACCCTGTTACAGGGCACTGGCTCTCCAGGCCAGCCCCTTAGGCCGCTCGGGCACCCCGGCCCCTTATATAGTTAATTCCTCAAAGACCTCTTTAAATACTGTGACTTGTTTTTACAATCGGGCTATCGCAATCTAATTATGGGCACGCGTCCAGCTAGAATGCTAGAATTAAACTTAAAAAGAGCTTACTTAATTCAAGGTTCTAGGCATGCTTAACTATTAGAAGGGAGTACTATGGAGAGGGGTTTTAGGCCGATAATCAGGATAGCCGGAGTCGACGTGGATGGGAACCTACCATTGCTATATGGGCTGTCGGAGATTAAGGGAGTAGGTTATAATCTCGCGCTAGGCGTCACCAGGGTTTTAGGCTTAAACCCCAATATGAGGACGGGCTTTCTCACAGAGGAGGAGGTCAAGAAAATAGAGTCTGTTATAACCTCCCCCGATAAATACGGTCTCCCGGCGTGGATGTATAATAGGAGAAAGGACTTCACAACCGGGAGGAACATCCATCTAGTAGGCAACGACCTTATATTCTACGTTAAGGAGGATATTGAACGCGAGAAAAGGATTAAGAGCTGGAGGGGGATACGGCACTCCATGGGCCTCAAGGTGAGGGGGCAGAGGACGAGAACCACGGGTAGAACTGGTATGACTGTGGGTGTGAGGAAGAAGAGGCAGGTTCAGCAACAACAGAAGAAGGAGTAGGTGGTTAGATGGGTGATCCACGCAAGATAAGGAAAAAGTGGGAGGGGCCTAGGCACCCGTGGAGGAAGGACGTCTTAGAGCACGAGATGAAGCTTGTCGGGACATATGGTTTGAGGAATAAGAGGGAGCTGTGGATCGCGGCGACCATCGTGAGGAGGATAAGGCATAGAGCGAGGTCTCTACTAGCCGCTCCCAAGGAAGTACGGGAGAAGGAGGAGAAGGCTCTGATAAGTAGGCTTGTTAAACTAGGTGTTTTAAGGGAGAATGCCAAGCTAGAGGACGTGTTGGCTTTAAAGCCGGAGGACCTCCTTGAGAGACGCCTCCAGACTATTGTCTATAGGAAGGGGCTTGCTAAGACAATCCATGAGGCGAGGCAGCTAATAGTACACGGGCATATCGCGATAGCTGGCAGGAGGATTAGGTCTCCAGGCTACCTTGTCACACTCGACGAGGAGCGTTTAGTAGATTACGCGCCTAACAGCCCTCTTAAAGCGAGGGTTGCCAAGGAGGCGGCAGGTGGTTAGCTATGTCGTTCGCTGGGAGAGAGTTGAAATGGGGTTTAGCCCGGATTTACAGTAGCATGAACAACACCATAATACACATAACAGACATCACGGGTGCCGAGACTGTCAGTAGATGGAGCGGTGGGATGGTTGTTAAAGCCGACAGGGAGAAGCCGAGCCCCTACGCTGCTATGATGGCGGCAAGCCGTGCTGCAAGCGAAGCAATGGATAAAGGGATTACAGCTATACACATAAAGGTTAGAGCCCCTGGAGGGCATGGACCCAAGACTCCAGGGCCCGGCGCACAGGCCGCTATAAGGGCCCTAGCTAGAGCAGGCTTCATCATCGGTAGGATAGAAGACGTGACGCCGATTCCGCACGACACGACTAGGAGACCTGGTGGTAGAAGGGGTAGGAGAGTCTAGTGGTGTTGGCAGGTTATGGATGTAGAGGTATTGAAACGGGACGATGTTTCACTTAAACTCCTTGTTAAAGGCGTTAAACTCCACCTGCTTAACAGCATTAGAAGGGCTTTAATAGCTGAAGTACCCGTTATGGCTGTAGACTACGTTGTCTTCATGGAGAACAGTAGTGTATTCTACGACGAGTACATTGCTCATAGGCTCGCGCTAATACCTCTCTCGAGCGAGAAGGCTTTAGAAAAATACAAGTCTCCAGAGGAATGCCGTGAAGCAGGCGAGAGGGGGATATTCTCGGAGGACTGCTTCGTTAAGCTCGAGTTAAGCGGGGAGGGGGTTAAAGGCGGCGTTAAAACGCTTTACTCTGGAGACCTCGTCTCCGGGGATCCCGATGTAAAACCAGTCTATGATAAAATACCGATTATACAGTTGTTGGAGAACCAGAGAGTGAAGCTGGAAGCATACGCGAGGCTGGGGAGGGGTAGGGAACATATAAAATGGAGCCCTGTATCAGTCGCAGCCCACAAGTATGTAGCCAGCGTGAAGATAGATGAAGGGAAGTGCTCGTACCCCCAGTGTAGGAGATGTATTGAGGTTTGCCCCCGGCAAGTAATTGTCGAGAAAGAGGGGTCGATAAAAGTGGATGAAGGGAAGCTGTTGGAGTGTAGCCTGTGCAGATTATGTGAAACCGTCTGCCCTAGCGAGGCTGTTAAAGTCTCGTGGAAGGAAGACGAGTACATCTTGTACTTTGAGTCGACGGGTTCATTAACCCCTAAGAGAATCCTTATTGAAGCAACGAAGGTGCTTGAAGACAAGCTTAATACTTTGAAGAAAGCTCTGTTAGAAGGGGTTGGTTATGGAGGTGGCTAAGACAAACATCTTGTTGAGGAAGGCTATCAGCGAGTTGAGGAAGGCGGCTAACAAATACAAGGCCCCCATCTGGGATAGGGTTGCGGACGAGCTGTCTAAACCCCGGAGGAGGCGTAGGGCAGTCAACTTAAGCAGGATAAACCGTTACACAAAGCCCGGAGATGTAGTTGTAGTACCAGGTAAAGTCCTCGCAGCAGGCAAACTAGACCATCCCGTAACAGTGGCGTCGTTTAGCTTCTCGAAGACAGCCCTAGAGAAGATTCAGGGTAGCGGGGGGAGGGCGATCCATATACTAGACTTAGTTAAAGAAAACCCGACTGGCAAGGGGGTGAAGATTATTGGCTGAAAAGAAAAGTATCGAGGAGAAGGTGATTATAGTAGACGCAAGCGGGTTGATCCTAGGTAGAATGGCTAGCATAATAGCCAAGAAGCTACTTGAGGGGTACAAGGTGTACGTTGTCAACGCCGAGAAAGCTGTTTTAAGCGGTGAGAAGAAGAGGGTTATCGAAGGGTATAAACTTCTATTAAAGGTTAGAACACACTACAACCCGGATAAGAGCGGTATAAGGAGGCCTAGGACGCCGGTTGAGATCGTCAAAAGGAGTGTTAGAGGCATGCTCCCAATGGATAAACCCAAGGGGAGGTTAGCGTTTAAAAACCTGAAGGTATACATTGGTGTTCCAAAAGAGCTGGAGGGGAAGCAGGTCACAAAATTTGAGGAGGCCGATGCGCGTAGGCTGTCTGGGAGGTATGTTACAGTGGGTGAAGTGGCTGAGAGCCTTGGCTGGAAGGGTGGTGCTGGATGAGCTCTCAGGCTACTAGTTTCAAGATCGTGGTCTCGTCTGGTAAGAGGAAGACAAGTGTAGCTGTGGCCACGATAAAACCAGGTAAGGGGAGAGTATGGGTCAACAATGTGCCTCTGGAGGTTCTTCCAATAGAGTTGGCTAGGATGAAGATCAGCGAGCCTTTAATGCTAATAGGTGAGCTGAGGAACCAGATTGATATTAGGGTTAGAGTGAGAGGAGGGGGCTGGATGAGCCAAGCCGAGGCAGCCAGGATCGCTATAGCGAGAGGGATCGTCGAGTTCTTTGGGTCGGAGGAGATTAAGAAAATATACAAGGAGTACGACCGCCACATGCTAAGCGGCGATCCAAGGCAGACAGAGCCGGAGAAGTGGGGTAGGATAAGCGCGAGGAGGAGATGGCAGAAGAGCTACAGGTGAGCGTTTTGCTATTCCCGGTTAGATGCTTTACATGCGGTGCTCCAATAGGCCACCTCTGGGATGAGTACATTAAGAGGGTTCAAGCTGGAGAAGACCCGGCGAAAGTTTTAGATGACCTAGGCGTTAAAAGATATTGTTGCCGGAGGATGTTTTTATCTCATGTAGACATAGCGAGAGAAGTGTTGTACTTCCCGAAGATATCGTGAGGTGGGTTGAATGAGTGAGGAGGAGAAGCCGGATACAGGAGAGGAGAAACCTATCTCAATGCTACCCGGTGAAAAAGTAGTCGAGCTACTCATACCCCTAGAAGACTACTTGACGGCCGGCGTCCACATCGGGACTCACATATGCACAAAGTTCATGGAGCCCTTCGTATACAGGGTCAGGAGCGACGGCCTCTACATACTGGACGCGAGGAAGATCGATGAGAGGGTTAGGGTAGCGGCAAAGTTCCTCGCAAGGTATGAGCCGAGTAAAATAGCGGTTGTATCGGTTAGACAGTACGGCTTCAGGCCCGTGACAAAAATGTGCGAGTACGTGGGTTGCAAGCCGTTCACGGGGAGGTTTATACCCGGCACGTTCACGAACCCTAGTCTCGCTTGGTACTTCGAGCCCGATGTAGTCGTTGTCACAGACCCCAGGGCAGACGCGCAGGCGATCAAAGAGGCGGCGGAAGTCGGGGTACCGGTAGTAGCTTTCGCTGACACAGACAATAAGACAGAGTTCGTCGACCTGGTCATCCCAGGCAACAACAAGGGGAGGAAGAGCCTGGCACTCCTGTACTGGTTGTTGACGAGGCAGATCCTAAGGGAGAGAGGGGTCATACCGCCGAACGGCGATCTACCGGAGAAGCCCGCTGACTTCGAGACAAAGCTATAGGGGTTTCTATGAGCAAGCGGTATCCAGCTGTCGCCGGTTTTTTCTACCCTGGGGGTAAAAAGGAGCTCATCGCGAGTATCGAGCAGTCATTTCTACATAAGATAGGGCCTGGCAGGAAACCTGTTGTGGCAGGCGAGAGGAATAGGAAAGTTATAGGCTTCATAGTCCCCCATGCTGGTTACATGTATAGCGGGCCAGTAGCCGCGCACTCATACCTCGAGCTGGCCTCCTCGGGGGTACCCGAGACTATTATAATCCTGGGCACCAACCACACCGGGTACGGTGCCCTGGTGTCGGTTTACCCGGGTGGTTCATGGGTTACACCTCTCGGAGAGATTAAGGTGGATGGAGAGCTGGCTAAGAGGGTGGTCGAGCACAGTGGTTTCGCTGTATTGGATGAAGAAGCCCATATCGAGGAGCACAGTGTCGAGGTGCAAGTCCCGTTCATCCAGTACATATACGAGGATAAAGTGAAAATCCTCCCTATTACAATAGGGCTTCACACCGTTGAAGTGGCTAGAGACTTAGCATCCTCGATCAAGAAGGCTGTCCTAGAGCTGGGCAGGGATGTAGTAATACTAGCTAGCAGCGACTTCAACCACTACGAGCCCCAGGACGTCACTCTCAGCAAGGATATGGAGGCAATAAACTACATCCTGAGAGAGGATACGGAGGGTTTCTACAGGGTTATATTGGAGAGGAACATCAGCGTCTGCGGTCCAGGGGCTATAATGACGTTGATGGAGTACGGTAAGCTTCAAGGAGGTGTGAGGAGGATAACACTGCTCAAACACGCGACAAGCGGCGATATCACAGGGGATTTTTCGGCTGTAGTCGGATACGCATCCGTGAAATTTGAGGTTGCCTAAGGTGTCTTGGCCTGGTTGAAGAGCATTTATTGAGGAAGATAGAGCACATAGACATAGTTGTCACTAAGGACGTCGACCACCCTGATCACTGTGAGAAATATTTCGACTCCATAGTCCTCATCCATCAGGCTCTCCCAATGATAAGCCTCGACGAGGTTGACCTAAGCGCTAAGTTCCTCAACCACGAGATATCGGCTCCAGTAATGATAACGGGTATGACCGGAGGTCACCCTGAGGTTTATACGTTGAATGAAAAGCTGGCGAGGATAGCCGAGGCCCTCCGGATACCGATTGGTCTCGGGTCGATGAGGCCTTTGCTGATAAAACGCGGCGACCAGGCTGTGGCCGAAACGTACAAGGTTGTCAGGCGTACAGCCCCCGACGTCCCGGTTATTGGGAATATCGGGGCTGTTAACTTACCCGGCTTGAACATCAGGGAGATCGTCGACTTGGTCAACGAGCTTGAGTTAGACGCCCTCGCCGTACACCTAAACCCGGCACAGGAGTCAGTCCAGTTAGAGGGTGACACAGGGTTTAAATTCGAGATAGTGGACTACATCGCCGATCTAGTGAAGACCTTGAGCGTTCCCGTGATCGTAAAAGAAGTTGGGAACGGCCTCTCCATGGAGATCGTCGGCGTGTTCTACTCGAGGGGTGTGAGGTACTTCGATGTAGCGGGGGCGTGCGGGACTAACTGGGTGACGGTTGAAAAGTACAGGTTGAGCCCCAACCATGTGAAAAGACAGGTAGCAGATGCGTTGGCATCCTGGGGTATTCCAACCCCGGTCGCTGTTGTGGAGGCAAGGTATGTGGCGAGAGACGCGGTTATCATCGCTAGCGGGGGAGTTTGGGATGGTTTAAGAGCAGCTAAATGCCTCTCGCTTGGGGCGGACATGGTGGGGTTGGCTAAGCCGGTGTTGAAGACGCTGGTATTGGAGGGCTTCGAGAGCGCCCTAAGGTTCCTCGAGTCTTATATCCAGACGTTGAAGACTGTTATGTTCTTGACTTCCTCGAGGACACCAAGGGAGTTGAGGAGGAAGCCCGTCGTCATATTAAGCCCTCTCCTCGATTTCTTGAAGCAGAGGGGTATTGACGTATACGAATACGTTTTATCAAGGTAGTTAGGGAATGTACTATTTCCCAGCCGTCTTAATCCCCTGCTCCTCGAATCCTAGATGGTGTCTTGTTGAAGACCAGCTATGCCCCTCCAAAGATTCTTGCACCGAGGGCGTGGGCTTCTGTTTAGTCGAGTATGAGAGCGCGTTGAACAGGGTAGACTTATCCAATGGTTTGATCCTCGAAGACATGGTGGTGATCGAAAAGTATGGCGCGGGCACCCGGGGTTCGAGTGGTATATATTTGAAGAAGGGTGATAGAGTGTGCCTCCAGGAGGTCTCCTCAGCATACGCTTACCTCACGAAGAAGGAGGGCGACGCTGTTAAACAGGGTGAGAGGATAGGGTTCATGCTCTCAGTGAAAGGTGCTGTGAGAACAGTTAAATCTGTCTGCGAAGGGATAATAACGCTCATCATCAATATAACATGGGAGGTGCCTGAAAAATATATTATTGTGGTTGTGAAGGAAGATGAGCTTAGACGAATCCATGTTAGAGAAGATAAGGGAGGTTGCGTTAAAGAACGCGCTGGCTAACGCTGTAAAACACGAGGGCAAGGCGGACACCAAGGCCGTTGTCTCAAAGGTTCTGGGAGAGGTACCCGAGGCAAGAAGCATTGCCAGGGAAGTGGTTAGAATAGTCCAGGAGGTTGTGGAGCAGGTAAACAAGATGCCCATTGAAGAGCAGAAAAAGCTCTTGACCTCTAGGTGGCCCGACCTACTCCAAGAGAAGAAGACCGAGAAAGAGAAGACCCTGCCACCTCTCCCAGACGCCGTGGAGGGAAGAGTTGTGACCAGGTTCGCACCCAACCCTGACTTCGCTATTCACCTCGGCAACGCTCGCCCAGCTCTATTAAGCTACTGGTATGCGAGGCAGTACAAGGGTAAGTTTATACTGAGGTTCGAGGACACAGACCCGAGGACTAAAGCACCGTTTCCAGAAGCCTACCTTCAGATAAAAGAGGACTTGAAGTGGCTTGGGGTTAAATGGGACGAGGAGTATATTCAGAGCCTCCGAATGGAGGTCTTCTACAATATAGCGAGGAGGCTCCTCGAGGCTGGTGGAGCATACGTCGACACGTGTAGCGAAGAAGAGTTTAGGAGGCTTCGCAATGAGGGTAGAGCCTGCCCCCACAGAGATTCAAGTGTTGAGGATAACCTGGAGAGATTCGACAAGATGCTCGAAGGCCACTTCAAAGAGGGGGAGGCTGTCGTAAGAGTTAAAACAGACCTCTCGCACCCTGATCCCAGCGTCAGAGACTGGGTTGCCCTAAGAATCATAGACTCGTCCAAGACACCTCATCCCATAACTGGCGACAAGTATATTGTATGGCCCACATACAACTTTGCGGCTGGAATAGACGACTACCTGATGGGTGTGACGCATATCCTCCGAGCTAAAGAGCACATCTCGAACACTGTTAAACAAGGATTCCTCTACAACCACCTCAAATGGAAGTACCCTGTTACAATTCATTTCGGCCGGCTGGGGTTAGAGGGGGTGATCCTCAGTAAATCCAAGATGAGAAAGATGAGCTCTACCGCTACTGTAAACCCCTTCAACGATTTAAGGTTCGGCACCATAGCCAGCCTTAGGAGAAGGGGTATTAGAGCTGAGACTATTCACAAGGTAGTCATGGAGGTAGGCGTTAAACCAGTTGACGCTAAGATCAGCCTTGTCAACTTGTTCGCCATTAACAGGAGTATTGTAGACCCGATAGCTAGAAGATACATGGCTGTTGAGGACCCGGTGTACGCGACGCTTGAATTCAGCGTTGAGAAACTAGAGGCTCATGTACCAAGGAGGTTGGGCACCAAGGAATTCGGGGTGTACGAGCTGAAGGGAGGCGATATTATAGCGGTCTCACGGGTTGATTTGAACGCTCACCGGGAGAAGGAGTTCAGGCTTCTAGGCTTAGGGAATTTTAGAGTGAAAGGTGTTGTGGAGAAAGAGGGCCGCCCGCTCATCGTATTGGAGTTAACGAGCTTGAGCTCAGAGGAGGCTAGGAGTAGGGAATTGCCGATCATCCAGTGGGTTAAAATAGGCGAGCATCTTCCAGGTAGGATGCTGGTTGTCAACGGGGATAGGATAGAGTCTAGGAGTATTCTGATAGAGAGAAGCGTCATAGAAGAGAAAACCGATAACATCATCCAACTCTACAGAATTGGTTTTGCTAGAGTGGAAGATGTAAGCGAGGAGGAAGCAGTTTTAGTCTACAGCCACGACTAGCACTCGTTGGAAAATGGAGTGGACTTCTATCCTCGGAGCTAATTTGACCCCCGTTTTCCCCACAAAGATTCTTAGGACAAAGGAACGGGAGAGGATAGAGTGAGCTAACCAAGCCCCGGGTCAACTCACCGGGTTGGCGGTGGGCAGGTTGTCCAAGTAAACGTTAAAAACCTTTTGAGAGATTCTGAAGGATTATAGACGACCATATGGGAGGAGGATGAAATGCCTAAGCCGTTTTACGTCAAGTTCGAGGTACCACCCGAACTAGCTGAGAAGGCCTACCAGTTGTTGGAGAAAGCTAGAGAGACAGGTGGCAAGATCAGAAAAGGCACTAACGAGACCACGAAAGCAGTTGAGAGAGGGCAGGCTAAGCTGGTGTTGATAGCTGAGGACGTCGACCCGCCTGAAATAGTGGCTCACCTGCCGGCTCTATGCGACGAGAAGAAGATACCCTACATCTATGTCCCCAGCAAACAGAGGCTCGGGCAAGCGGCTGGAATAGAGGTCGCCGCTGCTAGCGCTGCTATATTAGACTTCGGCGGTGCGAAAGATCTAGCGGAAGAAGTCCTATCCAAGCTTAAGGAGATAAGAGCTAAATAAGGTTGGGCTCATCTCTTACCAGTTAGTTTTTTAGCCTCTCTTTCAGTCTCTCTCAGGATCAATATATCTCCTACTCTAACCGGGCCTTTAACGTTCCTCGTTATAACCCTCCCTTTATCACGCCCCTCGAGGACTCTAACTCTAACCTGGATTATCTCCCCTGTCACACCAGTCCTGCCAAGTATCTGGACTACTTCAGCTGGGTAGCCTATCTCCTCTACAACGTTCACGTTGAGGGGTTCGAACACTATTTTCCTCGGGCTACTCGTCTCAACCACCTTAGCAACGATTATAGTCGGGTCACGTACTTATAAAGGTTTATATTGGGGCTTTATATAGCTTGGTGTGAGTAGCTGGGTGTTTACCATGCAAAAGATACTGACGTGTGCGTTCTGCGGTAGGGAGATAGAGCCAGGTACGGGTATAATGTACGTGAGAAACGACGGGTCAATATTATACTTCTGTAGCAGTAAATGTTTCAAGAACTACCGGTTAGGCCGGGATCCAAGGAAATACAAGTGGACCGCCAAATACGTCTCCCGGTGATAAGCGTACAGTGTTGGTGTAAGGGCATGCCGGTGGAGAGAACCCTGGTTATGGTGAAGCCGGACGGTGTCCGCAGGGGCCTTGTAGGGGAGATAATATCGAGGTTTGAGAGAAAAGGGTTTAGAATAGCCGGGTTAAAGATGTTGAAAATGAGCAGGGAGTTAGCGGAGAAGTTCTACAGCGTACACAAAGGAAAACCCTTCTTCGACGCGTTGATAGAGTTCATAACCTCAGGGCCCGTCGTCGCCATGGTTATTGAAGGCGACTCGGCTGTAAAAGTGGCTAGGCTAATGATCGGTAGCACAGATGGCAGGGAGGCCCTCCCGGGCACTATTAGGGGAGACTACGCCCTATCTAAGACCGAGAACGTTGTCCACGCCAGCGACAGCGTTGAGTCGGCTAATTATGAAATAGGATTGCTGTTCAGCAAGGAGGAGCTCATGTAGAGCGGGGTTTACGTTAGATTTGTAGGAAACCGCCGTAGAACGGGTCTTTTTTCTTCTTTATAGAGATTATCTCCTTCAATACTAGTAGCTCATCGTTTGAGAGCTCGTTCCTATACTTCGTTAACCAGAGTGTTACATGTTCTTTCGGGATGCTAGTGTAGAGTATATCGCCTTCGTCGATCTGCCTGCCAACCATTACATGGCCTTTTATGCTGATCGCGACGGATGAGCCGACTAAAGCCTCCTTCAACACCTGATCCTTATCCCTGATTTGTTGGATGACCCCTATCTCTAACCCGTCCTCTCTCATTAACGGGTATCCAGGCCTGATACGCCCTCCAAGCACTTCAATTCCAACAATAGCTGGGTCGCTTCTCCTGAAGACGTAACCTGGCAGTATCCTGATTTTGCCTGGTCTAACAAGCCCCTCGAGCTCTTTCATCTTCTCCTTGGCTCTAACTTCCTTAATCCACTTGTCGAGCTCGTCTAACAGCTGGTATATCACGTTGTGGTAGAGGATCGTGACGCCCTCTTTCTGGGCTGTAGATTTAGCCTCCGGCAGGATCTTCACGTTAAAAGCTAACACGACCTTGTACTCGGGTATGGATTTGCCGACGATAGCGGCTTCTAATACATCGCTCTGGGTGACAGGCCCAACATCCGCTATCCTGACGGGTATGTTCATTTGCTTGAGGGCTGAGGTAAGGGCTTCAAGAGTCCCCAGTGTATCCGCTTTCACAACTATACCACTGCTACTGCTCCTAACGATGATCCCGCTCACCTCCTCGGTTACAGCTTTAACTAGCTCGCTCACATGCTCATCGCTTAAGGCAACGTAGATCGGCGAGCCGGCCAGGGCGTCATCAAGGTTTGACGCCGATATCTTGACACCCGCAGCCGCTACAACTTGATCTATTTGGGTGAACAAGCCCTCGTGCATCCTCATGTCCTGGAGGGGCCTGGGCATTAGCAGGGCTCTCACTTTTGTCACTATTGGACCCGATTTACCCGCCAGCACTATGGTGTCGCCTCTCCTTAGAACCCCATCGAAGATTATTGCGTCAATTGTAGTCCCGTAGCCCGCCTCCTCTTTAACCTCTAAGACAACCCCTTTACCTGGCTCGTTCTTGGAGACTAGCCTCTTCTTCATGAACTGTTGCACAAGCCCCGTGATCAAGGCCAGGAGCTCGGGGATCCCCTCACCGGTTTTAGCCGATATCGGGACTATTGCAACCGTCTTTCGGAAATCCCTCACCCTATCAAACCTCTCCGCTTCGAAACCCTGCTCGTAGAGCTGGGACACGATCGAGTATATCCTCTCGTCCAACCTGGTTAAAGCCCTTGGATTCTGGGACTTAACGGATTCAAGAAATGATGAGTCCGGTTTAGAAACCCAGCCTTCTATCCTGTCGATCTTGTTTGCCGCCACCACGAAGGGGACTTTCTTCTCTTTCAAAATGTTTAAAGCCTCGTAAGTCTGTTTCTGGAACCCCTCCACTACGTCTACCACTAGGATAGCTAGGTCGGCTACACTGCCCCCTCTCCTCCTCAAGTTCGAGAACAGCTCGTGCCCCGGGGTATCGATGAAGAGTATTCCAGGTATCTCAATGGTCAGCTTAGGGAAGAACCTCTTCAACGGCTCCACAACTTTCTTCAAAACGCTTGCTGGAACCATGCTGGCCCCAACGTGCTGGGTTATCTCGCCCGGCTCCTTCTTCGCTACGGCAGTCCCTCTTATCTTATCGAGTAGAGTCGTCTTCCCGTGGTCGACGTGGCCTAAAACAACGACGATCGGCTGCCGGATCCACGTCTCACCAGCATTCTCGGCCATTCGTAAACACCACTCTGCCTGTAATTGTAGGTTTGAGAAGCTAATAGAGTTTCCCGCCCTGAATAATCGGCTCAAGTATTCGATAAAGAGGATGTGATAGAAGCGTTTATAAAACTAGTATACACATTCTAAACTAGCCACCGGGAAACTGGTGGTGGGATATGCCTGATTTCAAGATAGTCGTAAGCGACCCTGAAGCCCCTAAGAAGGAAGTCGTGGTTAAGGTCAAGGTGGTAGGAGACCCCGATGTGCCTTTAAGCGATAAAGTGAAAGAGAAATTCGAGCTACCCCAGATAAAGCTTAACCCAGCGACTCTAGAGAAACTAGGGGCAAAATTTAATGTTGTCACAATCAGGATGAGGAGGCCTGATACAGGGGATAAAGTCAAGATCACCGGCCTAGCGGTGGCAGATACGGCTGTGCCTGAGGGGGAGGCGAGGGTTAACTCGGAGCAACTAGTCAACCTGACTGGTGTCAACGAGATTGAAGGGGAAATATTTAGGGCGAGAGCCTGGCAGATCAGGATTAACGATGAGAGGACGAATGCTTTCATAGGGTTGAAGATCGGTGATGAGATAGACGGGGAGATAATCGGCTTAAAAGGCGTCAAGCTTGTTGTGACTGGTGGGAGCGACAACAGCGGTTTCCCCATGAGACCGGACGTGCATGGTGCTGGGAAGAAGAGGCTACTCCTATCCGGCCCACCGGGCTTCCACCCCAGGGAGGACGGGGAGAGGAGGAAGAAGACTGTTAGAGGCAACACTATCTCAGGGGATATAGTTCAAATCAATACTGCCATAAAATACTAGCGTGAAGGCTGTTTTTATTTGCGTGCCCTCCAAATAATTCTTCCGAGGTGGAGTACTAGTTGCCTTGGGAGCTTCGGCAACCAGAGGTAAATATCGGGGTTGTTGGGCACGTAGACCACGGCAAGACCACTCTAGTCCAGGCGTTAACAGGTATCTGGACGGCTAAGCACAGCGATGAGATCAAGAGGGGTATGACCATAAAATTAGGCTACGCGGACGGTAACATAGCCTACTGCGACTCACTGGAGCCACCGGACGCCTACACCACGAGCCAGACCTGCCCCGACGGCAGCGAGTCCAGGCTACTGCGCAGGGTGAGCTTCATAGATGCCCCGGGTCACGAAGCCCTTATGGCCACAATGCTCAGCGGCTCCTCCCTAATGGACGGGGCTATACTGGTTATAGCCGCCAACGAGCCCTGCCCGCAACCGCAAACCTTAGAGCACTTCTCAGCCCTCAACATTATAGGTGTGAGGAACGTCGTCATAGTGCAGAACAAAATTGACGTGGTCTCAAAAGAGAGAGCGGTGGAGAACTACAAGGAGATAAAGAAACTCGTGGCGGGCTCGCCTTTGGAGAACGCGCCTATTATACCTGTTTCCTCTCTCCACAAAGTGAACATAGATGTAGTCCTCCAAGCCTTATACGAGGAGATACCTGTCCCCGAGAGGAATTTGTCGGGAGACCCTTTGATGCTGGTGGCCAGGAGTTTCGAGGTCAACAGGCCTGGCACTGACTACAAGGAGATACGGGGAGGGGTTGTAGGCGGCTCGCTTATACAAGGCGTCTTGAGAGTGGGTGATGAAATCGAGATAGTCCCGGGGGCTAAAGTACCGGTTGGGAAGACCGGCTTCAAGTACCAGCCGTTGATAACCTCTGTCGAAGAACTCAGGTTTGGGGAGATGAAGGTGAGTGAGGCTAGGCCGGGCGGGCTACTGGCTATAGGGACAGGCCTAGACCCCTCTCTAACTAAGGCTGACAGCCTGGTTGGAAGCGTTGTCGGCAAACCTGGTAGGACACCCCCTACCGTGGACTCCCTGACAATACGCTACAACATGCTCGAGAGAGTTGTAGGGATGAAAGAGATGGGTAAGATGCCTCCTCTACAGGTGAAAGAGATGGTCGTCTTAACGATCGGTACGGCCGTGAGAGTCGGGACTATAACAAGGCTGGCGAAGGACTCGATGGAGGTTGAGTTGAAAGAGCCTGTGGCGACGTGGCCGAACTCGAGAGTCGCGTTGAGTAGGAGAGTCCTCGGTAGATGGAGGCTCTCGGGTTGGGGTATAGTAGAGAGTGTGTCGAGCAAAGGTGCCTAGAGGTAGTTTTAGATACAAACTTCATAATTCTACTCTCAGAATACCCATACTTGATCGATGAATTAAACGAGGTTGTCCCCTTTAGATCGGTATGCGTGCTACTGACCGCCGTCCTCGAGGAGCTGGAGGCTGTCTCCAAGAGGCTTGGCGAAGTTAGGAGGAGGATGCTGGGTAAAATACTGGAGGTCTTAAGGGGGAGATGCGTGGTCGTGGATGCTGGCCGGAGCAGGGTAGTGGATGAAGCTATAATCGACTATGCCAGGGAGCACGGGGCTGTTGTAGCCACCAATGATAGAGAGTTGAGGAGGAGGCTTAGGGAGATGGGGATACCCAACGTGTTTTTCAGAGAGGAGTCCCGTAGACTGGAGTACGAGGGTTTTATTTAATAGTTGTGGTAAACGTTAAAAGGCGTATTGCCGGATAGTATAAGCCTCAGGTGCGCTTATTGTACAAGCTGGTTAAAGTGAAAGGCGTGGTGAGGATACCTCCAGAAAAATTTGGCAGACCCCTGGAGGAAGTCGCTTGGGAGGAGCTGAGGAAAGAGTACGAGGGGGTTTTAACAACTAATGCCGGGTTAGTTGTAGCCATACTGGACGTCAAGGTTAGCGAGTACGGTAAGATCATCCACGGTGATGGCGCAACATACCACGACGTCGAGTTCACGGCTCTCACGTTCGACCCATTCCTCAAGGAGGTCGTTGAAGGCGAGGTTTTAAACGTCACTGAAAGCGGTCTTTTCCTGGATCTAGGCCCGTTGGACGGCTTCATATATATAGGGCAGGTCTCGGATGAACGCGTAGAGTACGATGCTTCAAGGCAGGCCCTCATATTGAAAGGCGGGAAGAAGATGATTGAGAGAGGTGATGTTGT
Source organism: Thermogladius sp. (assembly GCA_022759365.1). Classification (GTDB taxonomy): domain Archaea; phylum Thermoproteota; class Thermoprotei_A; order Sulfolobales; family Desulfurococcaceae; genus Thermogladius. The sequence continues at coordinate 27,448 of JAEMPJ010000060.1, forward strand.
GAGGGCTAGAATATACAACATAGGGCTCCAGCCGGGTAAAGGGCTCAGAATACAGCTCACGATGAGGCAGGTAGGGCTTGGGAAAGTGGAGGAAGGTGAGTAGCAGTGTCGACGCGTGGCAAACCATTCAAGGCGTGCCGTAAGTGTAGGTCGCTTGTGGATAAGAAAGTCGAGATCTGCCCTGTATGCGGCTCGCGTGAATTCACGGAGGAGTGGGAGGGTGCTATTATAGTGATCGATCCGGGGAGATCCCCCGTGGCAAGAGAACTCGGGTTAGAGGCCCCTGGGAGATACGCTATCAGGGTTATATGATTTGCTGTTGCCCTCCCTCGCTCTACGAGAGGACTTCAGGGCGAACATGGGTCTCCCGCAGGGGACGCTCTACATACCACCTGGAGGTAGACTGGTGGAGGGGCTTGAGGTCACAGCAAGTGTGGGTGATGTAGTATCCGACACCCTGGAGTCCCGTATCAAGGTGGTTGACGGCAAGACTAGAAGGGGCGTGCAAACCAGTACTAGGCCGTGTGATAGGATAGTATACAATCCAAGGGGTGTTGTCTCACTGCATTCAGTGACCGCTCTAAGAGGGGTTAAAGCGGGGTGGGTTTGTGTGGTCGGTGAGGAGGATCTACTGACAACCTCCCTGGCGTGGAACCTGGATGAGGGGAATATAGCCTACGGGCAACCAGGGGTTGGCGTGGTGGTTGTAGTGACTGACAAAGTTAGGCTTACGAAGTTTATTAAAATATTAAAACCCTCCATAATTTCATATAACACCTAAATGCTTAAGGGTGCTATGATGGGGAAGAGCGTCCAGATAGCTGGGTACAGCGGTGAGATAGTCTCGGAGAAATACAACCCGCTGGTTAAGAGGAGGGAGGTCATGCTGAAAATAGGACACGTAGGTGCAGGGACTCCCAGCAGAAAGGTTCTAAGAGCAGAGCTGGCCAAGTTGTTCAATGTGAATGTTGAGAATGTCTATGTAAGGAAAATTGAAACAGAGAACGGGATAGGGGTGAGCTTGATTAAAGCACATATATATGACTCCCCGGAGAGAGCCAAGTTCTTTGAGCCCGAGTACATCATTAAGAGGAATGAGGAAGGCTCCCAGAGTAACCAGCAGGCTCAAGGTGGTTGAGCTATATGGCTCACGTCCATAAACTCTACGAGTTCGACCTGGAGAAAGGGTATATAAAGCCGAAGAACAAGAAGTGCCCTAAGTGCGGGAGTTTCATGGCTTTCCACAAGGAACCTGTCCCGAGATGGCACTGCGGTAAGTGCGGTTACACGGAGTATGTCAGGTAGTTTGAGCTACATAATACCTTTCGAACCCCCTCCTCTACTACGCGAGCGCATAACTGTACTAGGCATAGAGTCTACTAGCCACACCTTCGGCGTGGGGATTGTGGAGTACGATGGAGGCAGGAGAGTTAGCATTCTCGCGAACGTGAACAAGAGGTATGTCCCGGCTAAAGGCGGGATCCACCCTAGAGAGGCATCGATCACCCACATGAGGAACTCCAAGGAAGCTATTGAGGAGGCCTTAGCGCAAGCCGGCTTGAAGATTAAGGAGATCCACTCTATTGCGGTGGCGTTAGGGCCTGGCCTGGGGCCTTGTATAAGAGTGGGTGCTACAATAGCCCGGTTCCTCTCCTCACGTTTGGGGAAACCATTAATACCTGTGAACCACGCGGTCGCGCATGTTGAGATAGGTAAACTGGTCTCAGGTCTGAGCGACCCTCTTGTAGTATACGTGTCCGGGGGGAACACGATGATCCTAGCAGGTAGGGAGAAGTCTTATAGAGTTTACGGGGAAACCCTGGATATACCGTTGGGGAATTTATTCGATACGTTTACAAGAGAGATAGGTATCGCACCCCCTTACGTGGTCGGGGGGAAGCATGCGCTGGACCTCTGCTCCGAGTGGGGTAGCGAGTTCATACCTCTACCATATGTGGTTAAAGGCAATGATTTAAGCTTCTCCGGCTTGCTTACAGCCGCCCTACAGCTAGCTCGAAGAGAGGGTAGGGTGGATAAGAAGAGGCTTGGGGACATCTGCCTCAGCCTACGTGAAACCGCTTTCAATATGTTGGTGGAGGTCGCTGAGAGAGCTCTTTTGACGACGGAGAAGAAGTCTATACTATTGGTTGGAGGCGTCGCGTCGAACACGTATTTGAACCGGAAGTTCGAGCTGATGGCGGGCGAGCACAACGTAGTCTACAAGGCTACGCCGCAGGAGTTCTCCGGCGATAACGGTGCTATGATAGCTTACACCGGGCTCCTCAACTTCATTCACGGTATAGTAGTCGAGCCGTCTAAAGCGTATGTAAGGCAGAGGTGGAGGGTCGACGAGGTCGAGGTACCGTGGGTTCGGTGAACGTGGCGATAGGTGAGAAGATCGCCGAGGGCGCGGAGTCAGTCGTATTCCGTGGGAGTATAATGGGAGTTGACGTGGTGGTCAAGATCAGGGTCAGCAGAAGCTATAGGCACCCCGAGTATGACAGGGTTTTCAGGTCGTATAGGACTAGAACGGAGGTGAGAGTCATGGCTGATCTTCTGGCTAAGGGGCTCAGAGTACCAACACCGATCTTAGTCGACATGGAGAACTACGTTATCGTCATGACATACATTAGGGGGCGTAAGCTCTCTCATGTTATAAGCGATCTTGGCGGGGAAACCCTTGAGGAGATCTACCGCGACATCGGGCGGCAAGTAGGTGTAATGCATGCGTCCGGCATATACCACGGGGATCTAACAGTTTCCAACATCATGATTACTGACAGGAAGGAAGTATACTTGATAGACTTCGGGCTCTCCGGCTACAGTAGAGACGTGGAGGAGTACGCTATCGACCTCCACTTATTTGACAGGAGTACGAGGAGTCTAGCCCCGGCTAGGGCAGATGAATTATTTGAGGCTTTCATGAAGGGGTATCAAGCATCCTTCCCCAGGTACCTTGAAGTCGTTGAGAGGATGAAAGACATTAGGAGGAGGGGTAGGTATATTGAGGAGAGGCTCAGGAGGAAGCTGAGACGTGAGGCCTACACTAGTTGAAAAAACAATCTACTTCGTAACAGATAATGTACATAAGCTCAGGGAAGTGGCACTAATAGGGAGGCAGATGGGCTTCGATATACAGCCTCTCCACGGGCTGAAAGTTGAAATCCAGAGCGATAGCATCGAGGAGGTTTCAAGGAAGTCGGCTCTGCTAGCCTACTTTATAGCAGGCAAGCCTATCCTGGTCGAGGACGCTGGGTTGTTCATTGAAGCCCTGAACGGCTTTCCCGGCCCCTACAGCAGCTATGTCTACAAAACTATCGGGATAAATGGGGTTCTCAAGTTAATGAAGGGTGTTGAGGATAGGAGGGCCTGCTTTAAGTCCGCTGCCACAGTAATCTACGGGCCATATGTGATCACAGAGGTTGGGGAGGTCTGTGGCTGGCTGGCCGAGGAGCCTAGGGGCGTCCAAGGCTTCGGGTTTGACCCAATCTTCATACCTGAGGGCTCTACGAGAACATTTGGCGAGATGAGCGTTGAGGAGAAGAACGCTCTCTCGCACAGGGCGAGATCCGTCTCAAACGCTTTAGGGAAACTGAAGAGCTTGATGACGCAGACCTAGCACGCTCGGAAATATTTTAAAACCATGTTTACTCTAATCATTATTCTAGCCGGGGTTGATGCTAATGAACAAAAAGAGGGATAGGGGTAAGTCACACTCGACCAGGCCGACGAGGGCTGGTCCACCGAGATGGCTTAAGCTGGACATGACACCGAGCGATGTGGAGCTACTCGTTGTTGAACTAGCGAAGAAAGGCTACTCTCCTTCGATGATCGGAATTATACTTAGAGACCAGTTCGGTATACCGCTTGTTAAACAGGTGACTGGCAAGAAAGTGGTAGAGATACTCCGCAAACATAACGCTGCCCCGCAGATTCCAGAGGACTTGTTTAACCTGATGAAGAGGGCTGTCAACCTTAGGAGGCACTTGGAGGAACACCCGAAAGATTATCATAGTAAGAAAGGGTTGATTGAAATAGAGTCGAAGATCCACAGGCTAGTCAAATACTATAAATCACGTGGAGTACTACCGCCTGACTGGGAGTACACGCCTGAGAAAGCTAAGCTCTTTGTCTCGGGTGCTTACTGAGCAAGAAAAACTCCTTTTCCTGTGCATGCGTTGTAGTTATCTGTATGAACATGGGAATACAATAATAAGCTTAAAAGATTTAACCTTGGTTAATTAGAGAAATTAAAGCCGGTAATTTGGTATGAGCAAGAGTGCCCAACAAAAGGTTATTTACTCCCCCGGGAGGCAGGAACAGGTCTACGCAGCCCTCTGGGATTTAAAGACATTTCTCTCTAGGAACCCCCGTGTAGTGATAGTTAAATCCGAGGGGAATGCTGTTGAAGCCGAGATGAGTATTAGGACAGGCTTTAGAACCTACCAGAGGGAGTTCGTGAAAATACGTAGCGAGCCTGTCGACGGAGAGAACCTTGTTATTCGAGGAGAAGGAGGTAATTTGAAGTTCACCATACACTTCAGAGTGGTAGGAATAGGGTTTGCAACACATGTCGAGGTCAGTCTTGAATGCGAGAGCTTGGTTAGAAATCTCTGCGGTCACTTCGCCTCTGATATGCTGGACTACATAGAGGACTTCGTTAAAAGACCGCCTTCAGTAGAGTTCAAGGCACCTATCCCGAGTAAGAAGCCTGAGACACCTCCCCCTGCCCCTGTGAAGCCTCCCCAGGTCACGCCGGCCCCGACTACGGTAACACAGGCCGCAGGAGAGAGGAGGGAGGTTCCTGGAGTTGAAGCAAGGCTATCTTTCGATAGAGTGAAACACTTGCTAGACTACACGACCTTAGCTACGCTTGTCATGAATGCCACCCTCATAGGGAGGGTAACACTTAATCAGCCGTGGGGGAGGAGGGAGGTAGAGGATCTGCTTAAGGAAAGGCTGGCCCTGTTGAAAGATTACGCTCTAGTGGTTTTAAGCGTGAGAGGGGTAGGTGAGGCGTATATCCTGGCGGATAACATGGGGAATCTAGTTGCAGGCCTCGCAGAGATATCGGGCAACCTCATCAGCGGTGCTGGCGACGCAATCGGGAAAATAATCGAGCAGCTCGGTAAACAACCCGCTACTATTAGAATATGGGGTGTTAAAGAGATTCCAGCTCAGGTTTAAATAGCCTTCAAGGCAATAATATCATTCCTGATGACTGCTGATGGGCCCGTAGCTCAGCCAGGCAGAGCGGCGGGCTCCAGATCCAGGCTATGGGTCAAATGACCCTTAATAGGGGGATGAATTGGATCTGGAGGGAGTGACCCGTAGGCCGGGGGTTCAAATCCCCCCGGGCCCATCAGCGAAATCCCTCTCCTACCCGGTAATCTAAGTTTAAAACCGTTTCATAGGGTAGAGTAGTTGGGTGGGGGCCCGTCGTCTAGCCTGGTTAGGACGCCGCCCTGACACGGCGGAGGTCCGGGGTTCAAGTCCCCGCGGGCCCATACCATCTTCAAACACCTGGAGGGCAAGGTTGATAACACACGTAACGGGATTCAAACTGGCTTGTGGTAGAGATGCCGAGTAGACGGTTGATAATAGCCGCTTTAGCCGTCATCGTGCTTGTCCTCGCAGGCGAGATCCTCATCCAAACACTTCCACGCGAATCTTTTTCAACAACACCGGTCGTGGGAACCACCACTAGTCCCCAAGTAGCTTCTCTCAGCACCACTACTAACTCCCCGCCCAGCCTCACCTCCACTACGGCTTCGACAGGGACAACCTCGGAGGCGGCTCCTGGAGTCTACGTGGGGTCGAACAACCTGGGTTTATTATTCAACGCCAGCGACCCGGCATTCCTATCCGTGGCGGATGGAGGGGTAGTCTTCAGGGTTACAACACCCTCAGGGGTGTTTGCGAAGGTCTACGTAGTCGTAAACCAAACCGTGGTGGAGATGAAGAAGCAACTTGCTTGGAGTGGCTTCGAAATGTGGTATGCGAGGGTGGCTCCAGTATCTCCGTTAGAGTACTACTTCATGTTCATCTTCAATAACGGGAGTTCCACAAGGCTCTATAACACTACTGACCAACCAATCTTCTACTTTGATGGAAGAGACAGATTTCCACAGGTTGAATGGGTCACTGGCTCCGTGGGATACCAGATCTTCCCTGACAGGTTTTATAATGGAGACCCCTCCAATGACATCCTAGCCAACTCAACGGATGAACTATGGTTGAACGCCTTCTCAACCTCTAAGCCAGTATTCTCGAACTGGAGTGACCCAGTGACCCCTTTGAATTGTTGCCACCAGTATTACGGCGGAGACCTCAAAGGCGTGATCTTGAAACTGGGATACCTTAAAGAGTTGGGAGTAGACGTAATATACTTGAACCCGATATTTCTCTCGGGTAGCGTACACGGCTACGACACCTACGACTACATGGTGGTGGACCCGAAGTACGGGACTCAAGAGGATTTGAGAAACCTGATTATGAAAGCCCACGAGCTGGGTATAAGGGTCATCTTCGACTTCGTTCCAGACCATGTGGGTATAGGGTTCTGGGCTTTCCAGGACGTCTATAAGAACGGGCCCTCCAGCAAGTACTGGAGCTGGTTCACGGTGTACAAATGGCCTTTCAAGCTAGGCGACGGCTCTGCATACAGGTGCTGGTGGGGTATAGGTAGCCTGCCTCAATTAAATACAAGCAACCCGGAGGTTAGAGAATACTTGTTCAAGGTGGCTTTATACTGGATGGACTTCGGGTTCGACGGGATGAGGGTGGACACCCCGACCGACCTCCTGGACGCCAAAGGATTTTTCAGCCAGCTCAGAGTACTCGTTAAAAGCAAGTACCCCCAGGCTTACCTCGTGGGGGAAATATGGGATCTCGACCCAACCTGGCTGAAAGGCGACTTATTCGACTCCCTAATGAACTATGCTCTGGGTAGAAACATACTTCTAGCGTTCAGCCAGGGCAAGCTCACGGGCTATCAAGCCGCGGAGGCACTCTCAGTATTCTACTCGTCGATAGGAGTCAACGTGGCTGGTATGGGGTTCAACGTTGTGGACAGCCACGACACGTCACGTGTTTTAACAGACCTGGGTGGCGGTAGGCTCGGGGATAAACCAAGCTATGAGTCCATCCAGAGATTAAAGCTTCTGACAGTCCTCCAGTTCACTATGCCCGGGATGCCGGTTATATTCCAGGGCGACGAGAGAGGTATGTTGGGTGATAAAAACCACTACGATGAGGAGAGGTACCCCGTCCAGTGGGATGAGCTGAATATCGATGTCTACAACCACTACACGGCCTTGTCAACCCTAAAACACTATTTGAAAGCGCTCGGCACTAGCATTATACGTGTCTTGTACGCCAGCGATAGTGTAGTAGTGTACTCTAGAGGTTACAACGACGAGGTTGTCGTTATCGCCAACAATGGGATGGCGGATCAAGAGGTTGAGTTGCCCGAGGGGACGTGGAGGGTAGTATACCCGGCGAGTAGCAGTATCGTAGTCTCCGGTAGTATATGGGTTAAATCGCTCTCAGCCATAATCCTTGTGAGAGATTAGAAAAAATGGAAATAAACCCTAACATATATAAATCAACTAACCAATTTCTCAACAAATGACCGAGCAATACTGCTGGTGAGATAGCGAGTGAAGTATCCTCTAGACAGGATATGTGTTAAAAGCGGCGTGCTATGCCCAAACTGCCAGCGTAAAGTGGACTCAGGTGAGGTGAGCAGAGAGGAGATACCCATTATGAAAGCCTTAATGGAGTTGGAGGAGGAGATCAAAGAGCTGAGGAAAGGCAACTATGTGAAGTCATTCGATTTCGGAGATGAGGTGATTGTGATACTTAGAGGAGAATGGGAGGAGTCGGAGATCGATAAAATATCCAAAGAGCTCTCGGCTAAGCTGGGCAAAAACGTTAAAATCCTACTAGAAGGTGAGGGCGTCAAGAAGTTGATGGAGCAACTACTATACCCTGCTTCAATCCTAGGCATCAATACCCTGTGGCTACCTGACGGTAGCGAGCAGATGGTTATAAGATTGTCGAAGAGAGATAGGAAGTATCTGAGGGGGAAGGAGGAGAAGTATAAGAAGTTTATATCCGCGATCGTTGGAAAGAACATCGAGATCACTTTCGAGTAAAACGATCTCAACCAGGAGACATTCGATCCATCCTCGTGTTCAAGCGCCGATAGCTAGTTTGCTCAATCTCCCGTTTCACCCTATTCTTAAGGTCTCAGACCAGTCTGAAGTTCTCCTTAAAAAGCTCTCTGAGGACAAGAGAGGCGTAGCCTCCCCTTGGTAGAGTGAATTCTATTTCTATCCAACCGTTGCTTCTTCTTACCCCGGGCTCCGAGGGTTTCAGAACGCTACTCCTCTCCCAGCATTTAAAGAGGCTCCACCTTCTAACTATGATGCCTTCTTCTCTAAGAATCTCCTGGTAAGGCGCCCTATCGCATCCCGGTAAAGGGAGTTTCTCCTCGGGGAGCACACCCCCCTCCTTATCCAGTATCTTGGTTAACAGCCTGTTGAATAAGTAGGATGAGTAGGCGTCGACGTAAAGGTTCCCGAGAGTGCGGTTTAGCAATAGCCCGCAGTCCTCAACAGGGTTCATGGAGTGGCATTTTTTCTCATAGGACATAATCTCGTTGAAGGCGAACCTCATCCTCCCCATTACACTCTCAGCTGATTCAAGGGTAGAGGCATCTCTCAGCAACACGGATGCGAACCAGGAGGAGTCTGCTTCCAGGACGGCCTTGCCCAATAGATGCGTGATAGGCCTTGTAACCCCGAACCTCTGGTACCCATAGTAGTTTGGTAGTCCGTGCTCAACGATTTCCCTTAGCAGTTCCTTGGCCAGCCAGTAGTCGTTATCGCTCGAGGCCTCGAATCTTATCTTGAAGGAGTTGCCTTTCAACGCCGACTTACCAGGCTTACACCTAGAGTAGCCAATTACACGTGCTTTAACACTGTTGGCTTCCACATCAATTCCTCCACTCAGTAGATGTTTCTTAACGAAAACATACTGGATGCTTCTCGAATTCTTGTCTTTTAGGCCAAGTACTTTGAAGTTAGACGTAGGGATACCAGCTTTCCTAGCTAACAGTTTCAACGCCTCAAACGTGTCGACACCCTTCTTCTCTAACTCTATGACAGCGTAGTCTCCTTCGTCACTCAGCGCGCTTCTATCCAAGACCTCCCGGACGAGAAACGTCTCAGGGGTCTGGGTATACTCCGACTTAATGTTCTTCTCGGTTAAAACATACGCTATGTCGATGATGTAGTCGAGGACGTTGACGAACTTCTTTATCAAAGAAGCTTTAACCTCCCAGTCAACTCGTCGACCAGCTCGCTTGGGCAGGGGCCTATGGCGATCGCTGTGAGAGTTCCAGGGGGGATCTCGGTTAAACCCGCGTCTCTAACTATAGCTACAGGTAGCCCCTTTCCTTTCGCTTTCTCGTACAGCTCTAGTAGCTCTCTCTCACCACTGACTTTAACCACGATCTTCTTCTGTCCGCTCTCCCACCATTTTTCAAACCAGTCCCTGAAATTCCTAAACGCCTCGAAGGCGGCGAGAACTGAGGCGTGGGCTACCTGGACAGCTATCTTCCCCTTGCTTATTTCAAGGTCGCTTCTAACGACGATGACCTGCTTGTACTCGATAGAAACCTACCTCTCTCCTCGGGGGACAACTATATTTTTAAACCGCTTATATCTTCATTAAGAGATTAACGGGATTGAGTATGGCTTCGAAATACATGCTTTCAACTCTAAACATATCGATCTCAGAGGCCGCGACCCCGCCGATATGCAGTAGTTGCCACAGGCTGATGGAGCCCGGTGAACACGGTGTCGAATTCCTGTGCCCTAACTGCGGTAAGGCTGTTATAAGGAGGTGCAAGCGTTGCAGGCAACTAGGCGTACCATATGTGTGCCCTAACTGCGGCTTCAGGGGCCCGTAGGTGGGTGTTATGGCGAGAGTCCTTGTAATCCTGAAAGTCCTACCCGAGGACGTCGAGATCAAGCCCGAGGAGCTGGAGGAGAGGATAAGGAAGGCACTACCAGAGGGGTATGAGGTTAAAGGCTATGATATCGAGCCAATAGCCTTCGGGCTCAACGCTCTCAGGCTGTACATATTCATGCCCGAGCAGACGGAGGGCGGTACGGAAAAATTGGAAGAAACGATTGCCAGCGTGCCAGGTGTAAGCCAGGTCGAAGTCGAGGTAGTTCACAGGATTAGCTAGGCCGCACGTTTTGAAATTTTCCTGCTGTAGACCCCCTTATTCTACGTGGAGTACCTATTAAAGACCTTGTAGAGATATTGTTCTACAGTTTGGGAGAGCGGTGTCGGGAGAGATGTCCAGCGAGAAGACTAAAGTAACTCTTAGAGTCCTCGAGGCTGAGCCCAAAGAGGTTGGCAAGGGGATCGGCAGGATAGACCCTGAGGTAATGGAGAGGACTGGGCTGGTCAACGGGGATATAGTGTTCATCGAGGGTAAGAGGAGAACTGTTGTAAGGGTCATGGAGGGTAGGCCGCAGGACAGGGGTCTAGGGGTTATCAGAATAGACAGCACTACCAGGCAGAACGCTGGAGTCAAAGTAGGGGATATTGTGATAGTTGAGAAGACAGAGGCTGCCAACGCTATAGCAGTGAAGCTTGCCCCGAGCAAGTACTACGCTCCCTCAGACTCCCAGCTGGCAGACTTCGTTAAAAACAAATTATTGAATAGGCCGGTCATGGAAGAAGACCTCGTAGTCGTGCCCGTACTAGGGCAGACGTTGCCATTTAAAGTAATTTACACCAAGCCTAAAGGGCCCGTGGTGATCACTAAGGAGACTGTTATAACAATATCGGAGAAACCGATGGAGACCTACAGGTTGCCGAGGGTTACCTACGAGGATATCGGCGGGATGAAAAACATTATACAGAGGGTGAGAGAGCTAATAGAGCTCCCATTGAAGCACCCAGAGTTGTTCAGGAAGCTGGGGATCGAACCCCCTAAGGGTATCCTGCTCTACGG
>JAEMPJ010000058.1 GCA_022759365.1 Thermogladius sp.
CTTGATTCACGCATGTCGTAGTTTTCCAGGGTAGAATATTCCTTAATCGATTCAGCGGATTGAAGCCTGGGAGACGGCAGTATCCGCGTGGATAGTAATATAATGGAGGTAGTCTGAATATTAACCGTGGAGCCAACGAGATGTTTCCAGGCGGGGGTTTATTTGAGTGGGAGTGTTTTCAACAGTGTGCTGGTCATTTTCAAGCCCAGCCAGAAGTGTATTGAGACAGCGAAGAAGACCTCCGACTACCTCAGGCGTCTTGGTGTGGAGGTTGAAACCATTTGGGTCGACGACTTCATCAGGCTGGAGAGCAGGAGTTTCCCTTTGATCGTTTTAGTGGGTGGAGACGGGACTTTCCTAAGGTTCTCGCGCCTGACTAATGGGGAGTCACCTCTCATACTCCCAATACCGTGCGGCAGGAGGCTTGCCTTCTACGAGGAGATACCCCTCGGGGAGCTTGAGTCCTACATCGACAGGGTCTTCCACGGCGACTTCTACATCGAGCACCTCCCCAGAGTCAAGGCGAGAGTGGAGAAAATGGAGCTGAACGCTTTAAACGAGGTTCTAGTAGCCAACATCGACCAGGGTAGGGTGGGTAGCTTCAAGCTGACTATACACACGCCTTCAACGTCAACCGAGGTGAGTGTAGACTGCGATGGAGTTATAGTAGGCCCCAGCCCGGGTTCCTCGGCTTACAATCTATCCGCGAGAGGCCCTTTAATCGAGTCCACGTACCCGAGCATCTTCATCAACTTCCTGAACCCTCTACAGCTAAACTTGGCCCCAGTCATCCTACCCTTCCTAAGCAGGGTTAGAGTTGAGGCGGCAACTATTTCATCGCTCTACATAGATGGTGATAGGATAACCACAATCCACGATGTGCCTGTTGAAGTCTCGGCTTCATGGGAGTGGTTGAGGGTCATAAGATTCAATACGCCTAGACGAGGGTTGTTCAATGTCCTCGCAAAGAGGGCTCTCTGACAGCAGGCTTGCTGTAATCGGGGATACTGGGGCTCTACTAGCCAGGGTATATTACATGCTACCCTCCTACAAGTTCGAGTTCTACACGACCAGCGCATGCTTCAAGGAGGTTAAAGACGCAGAGAACCGGGAGGCTCTTCTCAACGCTCTTGAACTTGGCTTAGTGAAGGTGGTTGACGCGGGGGAAGAGTATATTTCCAGGGCGGTTGAGGAGGCTAAATCCATTGGTGAGCTGAGCAGGCTCTCCGAGGCGGATTTAAGCGTTATAGCTCTTGCACTCAGCTTAGCTGGAAAACGCAACGTAGTTGTATTAACCGACGACTACAGCCTCCAAAACACTCTACACCACCTGGCGATAAGCTTCAAGCCTGTGAGGACAGAGGGGATTAAACAGTCGTTCAGGTACAGGGAGTACTGCCCTGTCTGCGGGTATGTCCCCGGGAAACCTGGGGAGAAGACGTGCCCTATATGCGGCTCGCCTATAAGGAGGATTAGGGTTTCCTGAGCAGGCTGATGTAGAAGCCAGGCATGTCGTCTTTAAGTGGGTGGAACCTGTAGGCTACTGCCTCGTTGAAGTAAACTCTCTCGGCCCTGGGCACAAAACCCGCCTCCTCAGCATTCAACCCCAGGGATCTAACAGCGTATAAAGTGTTCTCCTCGTTTTCAACTCTAGTCAGCGTGCATGTAGAGTATATTAAAAGCCCTTTGTCTCTGAGAATCCTCTTAGCCACCTTGATGAATTGCCTCTGGTAGTCAGCGAGGTTAACCGCGTCTCTGAAAGTCTTCTTAAAAGACAACCTGGGTCTAACCCCGAGGTTCGAGCAGGGCGGGTCGATTAAAACTTTGTCGACTCTTCCTTCAAGCCTCATAAACAAGTCGAGGTATCGTGAATCAAATGGTATGGTTAAAACATTGGTTTTCAAACCCATTCTACCCAGGTTCTCCTCGAGTTTTTCAACCTTCCCAACACTCCTGTCAACAGCTATAACCAAGGCCCTGCCCTTGGATAACTGGACTATGTGGCTCGTCTTACCCCCGGGGCTGGCGTTCATGTCTAAGATTAGTTCAGCCCCCGGGTTGACTAGCCTGCCAACAACCATTGAGGGGAAGCTCTGCGGGTATATTAGGCCCATCCTGTATTCGGGTAGCTCTGCTATCGGGGGTGCTCTGTAAGGGGATCTAATGTTAACGGCGACGAGGCCCTTCTTCATACCCCTTAGCTCGCTAGATGACACGTAGGCTTCCAGCACAGCAATGGGCCTGCCTTCCCTGGTGACAGCCGTTAAAATCTCGCCTTTACCAAACTCGTCGTATCCGACTATCCCAGGCCTGTATAAGTTGGCGCCTAGGAGGAGGGACTCTGCGGCAAAATCGTCGACGACAACACGTCTTCCAACATCCTCCACTTTGTAAGGGCCCTGGAGTTCAATGTAGACTGCCTCCTCGAAAAACTCGTCTCGCCTAGCTTCAATCCCTTTCTTTCTAAGGGATTCAATTACATCCTCTGTAGTCGTTCTAGTAGTGTTGACCCTCAAGTAGAGCCTTCTAGGAGGCTCCCTCAGCTTCTCGACTAAGGCGTCAGTAAGGCTCCCGTAAACCCTCTTCAACTCCAGGTAAAGTCTCTTGTCCACGCCGGAGACGCCTCTCAACCCGCCTAAACCCTGTCAAGTTCATTTTTATTATCCAATTTACCAAATCTATATCATCAGGGTGATGGCTTTGAGCACTACTAGAATTACAGATGAGGATTTGAAGAAGGCTCTCCTGGAGAAGGAGAAGAAGCCTAGCGACGAGAAGCAGAGGTGGGTTCAGAAAATGATTAAGAAGGCGAAGCAATACCACAAGATATGCCCCTATTTCGATAAGAGGACCAAAATGTGTTTCCTGACCCTGGGAACGAAGTGTGACAGAGAAGGGAAATTCGATGTCTGCCCAATATTCAAGTCCTTCCTAGAGAAGAAGTACGACGAGTACAAGGCTAAGAACCAGCCTCTCCCACTCGACTTCACCGACGTTGTCGCCTCACCATTCTAAGAGCTGGTGGGCGGGTTGAGCGGGAGAGAGTTTCTGGTTAGAGACCTCGACAAGATGTGGTTTGAGTACGATAAGCAGAACGACATCCTGTACATCAACTTCGGGGACTCAGCTGAGGAGGCTGACGAGGAGTTTCTAAGCGAGAACGGCGAGATAGCTTTCAGAATAAAGGATGGGCGCATCGTCTCGATCATGATTATAGGCTTCAGCTCTAAAGCGGGCATAACTGTAATCTAGCCTTTCAACCACGTGCCTTCTTGATTGGTTAAAGGCTGGAAGAGACCTCTAACAGTCCTGCTTCACTCGGAGTCTACGGTGTCAGCCGCCTCAGGTGGTTTCAGTTTTTCATCGAACACCACTTTCATCAACGAAAGCTTCTTCATCACGAGGTTCATGTAGTCGATTATTATATTCCTGTTGAAACCCATCTTCTCGGCTCTATTCAAGACGATGTTCTCGACAACACTGTATTTCCCATATTTCTCGTTGAGGTCTTTCCATGGTATACCGGTCATAGCTTTAATGACATCGTTGTCTAATGGTAGGTAGCCTTTAACCATCATGAAGGCTATGATAGGGTAGCCTATGTAACCCCTGAGGACAGTCCCGTTGTCATTGCTGAACACCCTGAAGGTGTTATCGCCCTCCTTGACTACTACGACAGTGTACTCTTTCTCCCCTCTACTCGAAGTGATTTTCGCCATGTTATCATTCAGGACATGTATCCTCGAATCCCCGATGCTACCGGCGGCTTCAAGTATCTTAATTCGAGGAGGCTTAGACAGTATTTTCAACGCTTGTGAGTCACCTCAATCCATTTTGAGGACAAGGGGGGAATCAGATACCTTAGTAGCCTCCCCCTCAATTCTCTGCCCGATCCCGAGCCTAATTAATTCGTTGTACTTTTCCTCCGAGACCAGCAAAATAAACTCGGCTGGCTCTCCATCGACACTGCCATATACGTGTACTCTTCTTGTGTCCGGCGCGTCGAAAGAGACAATAACACCCTCAAACCTGGCTTTCATCCACCTCAACCTAGGAATAAGCTTGTCAATAGAGTAAAAAATACTTTATGTTTAAGCAAAGTGTTTTGTTATATTTATGTTCCTGATCAAAGCGTATGGGGAGCGCGTGGGCACTCTAACCTCCCACCACATCACATCGTAGGTTTCCCTAGACAACCCCTCTATGTTGCTCAGTAGCCTCGGCAGTTTGTCCGCGATCCTCAATCTCTCAACAGGCTTCACTATTCTCCCGGACTCTATGAGGAATATCGCGTCTCTGCCGATAGTCGAGAAGACGCCTTCAGCATAGTTCTGTAGCCTTGTATACCAGTTGTTTGTTATGAGCAACCCCCTCTTCACCTCCGAGATCAGTTCTTCGAGTTTAAACCCGCCGCCCTCTATAACCAGGTTCCACGGCCTTGGGTGCACCCACCCCGCGTTGCCTGTCGACTTTGTGTTGAACTTCAACGCGGTCTTCGTGTTGTGGAGGATGTTTTTGAGCAGGCCTTTCTCCACGATAGGCTTGTCGAATGTTGCAACCGCCTCGTCGTCGAAGACTGTTGAGAAGGGTAGCTTATCGTCTCTTGGGGCATCGTATATGCTTAGGAGTGGTGAGGCCACCTGGTCGCCTATCTTTTTGTCGATGAATATAGACATGCCTGTTAGAACCGAGAGCCCTGTAGACATCCAAGCAATCACGTTCATCAGTTGCGAGAAGACAAGGGGGGATAGGATGACATCGTAGACCCCGGGCTCCACACTGCTCCTACCCCTGCTCTCGTAGGCGAGCTCCGAGGCCTTCAAGGCAACCTCCTCGATCCCCCTCTTGTCGAGTATCCTGGACGCAAAGCCCCACTGCCCGCTCCCGTCCTCCTTAAAACTCCTCATATACGTCTCTACACCTGTAGACTCCTCCACCAGCTGCGCCCCGGTAGACGTTGCCAGGTGCCTCATCCTCTTCCACAAGTCAATTTTACCCGCTGTGAAGTCAATGTTGTGCTCTCTACTCGACGCTTCGAGAACTAGCTCCACGAGCTCGGAGGGATCCTTCATCGCCTCAACTATCTTATCGTCGACTCTCGAGTAGAAGCCGCTTCTAACCCCCGGCTCGGGGAGCGGTGCGTACAGCTCGCTCTCCGAGAGCCTATCTATGAGGAGCCCGACCTCCCCCAGCAATTTGTCGGCGTCGCCGATCTTGTCGAGCTGGAAAGTCCCCGTGAACACTCTCCTACCCTTGCTCAAGTAGATGTTTGCGACAGCAGTCTTCCACTCCTGGACAACGCTTGGTTGCGTGTTCGCGAATTTAACCATCACCCTTTCAACGATATCTATTGAAATAGCTGCGTCGCTGAACCCCTTCTCCAAGGCCTTCTCAACAAATTTGCCTGCGAGCTCGGAGGCGCTCATCTAAATCACCCTGGTGCCAGACCCAGCTTCACCTTGCTTAATTTGACATCCGGGCCGCCGAACCACACTGGTACTCCCTGACTCGGCTCTCCTTTACCGCAGGTTCCTGTGTAAAACCTCAGATCCCTAGACTTCGCCACTATACTGCTGTAGAAAGCCTTAGTGGTTATCTCGAGGACAGGATTCCTGACGAAACCCTTTATCTCCCCGTTCTCGATTAAGTATGCTTCCAGCCCCACGTACCTTTGGCTCCACCTCTCGTCGTCAATATTCCACTCCATGTACGACTTAATGTAAACACCCAGCTTCACGTCTTCAATCAACTCTTCCAGAGAGTAGTCCCCGGGCGTGACGTATGTGTTGGACATCCTTACAATGGGCTCGCTCGCGTAGTTCATAGCCCGCGCAGACCCGTTCGACTCAGTGTTGTACTCTGCGGCTGTGAACCTGTTGTGTAAGTGCTCGTAGACCACCCCCTCCCTGTACAAGTACTTTGGCCTAGCAGCAACGCCCTCGTCGTCGTAGAGGAAGAAGCCGTAGCTACCGGGTATTGTTGGGTCGTCTACTACTGTAGCGTTCTCGTTCCCAATCCTGAACCCCTTCATACCCTTCTTTATGAAGCTTAAACCCGCTTGAGCGGCCTCTCTCCCCAGGATCCTATCCGCCTCGCTTGGGTGCCCGGCTGACTCGTGTGCTATCAACCCGACTATCTCGCTACCGACTATAACGTCGAGAGGATCGCTCGGCGGGGTTTTGCCCTCTAAGAGGGCTCTTTCTAGCACCCCGGCCTCGCTGGACACGACGTCGGGTAGCCTCCAAGACTCAACCAGCTCGTAGCCCCCGCTACCCCCGTGCTCTTGCCACCTCTGGACCACGCCTTTCTGCGGGTGGGCTATCACCATGTTGTACCCCAAGTACACTCTTGGGATGAAACTCCTAACGTAGGCCCCCTCGCTCGTCATTATTATTTTTTCTTCAGCGCTCTCCTCGTATTCGTTGAACATCACTTTCACAGATGCCTCTTTCACAGCCTCCCTGCTCCTCCTCCAGAGCTCGTTGAACAGGCTTATTTTCTCGTCTATTGGCACGCTATCAAAGCTTTTCTTGACGGAGACGCTGTAGCTTACATGCCCGACTCTACCCGGCCCTAGCTCCAGGGGCTTCTTCATAAATCTGCTGAGGCTCCTAGCGGTCTCCACGGCTCTCCTAGCCGTCTCGAGGACGCTCTCGCTGTCCAGCCTATTCGTTGAGGCGAAGCCTAAAGCACCGTCAACAAGGACTCTCACGCTGATACCCTCAGCTATTTCCTCCGCGGAGTCTATTAGGTTCCCGTTCCTTGCTCTAAGAGTGAAGTAGGTATTCCTATGATACCTGGCCTCGACGTATTTCGCGCCCTTGGAGGAGGCTTCGGCTATCGCCTTCTCGAGGAGGTCTTCCAATAAAATACACCTTGTAAATATTAAAAACTACGCTGTAAATAAATTTAGTTATGTTGGCGTGGTTGGGACGATGGCTACTGAAAATGTCCAGGAATACACGTTGAGTACGGGTATAATTATAGCGGGTGCATACGCGGATAAAATCCGGAAGACGCTTTTTGCACAGCTTAGAGATTTAACGAAGAATAATAGAGATATGGCTAGAGAGGCGGCTAGAGCTTCCGCAGAGCTGAATAGGTTGCTCTACTATCTGATCGTGGACGAGCTCAAGAGCGATAAGGGGGATGCTGTTAGGGTAAGAATAAAGTACAGGGTATACCCCGATAAAAACTACATCGAGTGGGATTACAACAGCCTTGTCGTAGAATACTTCAAGAGGCTCAGCGACGAGGAGGTGAGCAAGTCTCTGAGGAAAGTGTTGAATGAGAGGTTGAAGGAGGTTCAAGAAGCGTTCGGCAAAAAACCGCCCGCCCCACAACAGCCTCAGACGGGCGAGACTGCGGGGGCCGGGCCGTCCAAGGGTGAAGAGGTGAAAGAGACCCCGGCTCCGCCGGCGGAGTCGGCTGGTTTCACCATAGGCGGGCTCTCGGAGATGGGCGAGACATCCCTGGGCACTATCTTGCTTAAAATTGAGGATCCAAAGGGGGAGTCGCTGGGTGTAGTTGAACTAAGCGAGAGGGAAGGGAAAGTTGTAGGTGAAGCCCTAGTAGTCTACGGTGGTGAAGGATACAGAGCGTTAATATCCCTGGAGGGAAGTGTCGAGAAAGCCCTAGAGAATAAAGACCTTATAATAGAGGAGTTGAGGAAGGCGAGGTTCGTCAAGATAAGCAAGCAGGACGCGGAGAACTTTATCAGGGAAAAAATGAACATGATCTCCTAGGCTCTAAGGTACTCCCTGTAGCTGGAATTAATTTTTTCGACGAACTTATCGAAAACTTCAATGCTGACCCTTGCCCCAGCAGCAAACGGGTGCCCGCCTCCCTGTATATCGAGCTCCCTGCTTATCCTCCTGATCAGTTTGTTTAAGTCCACTTTATCGCTCCTCAAACTCATCACGAGCATCCTCCCCCTTGTCTCGAAGGCAAGCCCTATCAACCCGCCCCCGTAAATCCTAGCGTAGTTTGCCGCTCTCCCCACACTTCCCGGGGGGTTCTCCACTATTGATACAACGCCTTTATTGTACACTGTCCTCTTCACGCTCAACCTAAGGTCTTCGTCCAGCATACTCTGCTTAACCGCCCTAGAGGCGAGATCGCCTATAGAGCTCGGGAGGGTGTTGGAGCTGAGGGCGTTTAGGACTTCTCTCTTGAAATCGTATTGTCTTCCAGCATGCTCAAGCCCCTGGACTAGCACACCAGCCTCATAGTAAACAAACCTCTTATCCCACCTCGCCAATTGGTCTCTCACCCAGGGGGTTTCATCGATGTAGTCGGCTATAGCGCCGTAGAGGCCGATCCTAGAGTAGTCTGGGTCGAGGTGTTTCTCAACATACTTGAAGACAAGCTCTGAGGCGGAGCAACACGTGTCATGTATAAACTCCACGTTCCCCGGTTGCCTGAAATCCTCTGGGAGAGGGTGGTGGTCTATGTAGACAACCTTCCCTTCTGAACCGCGTTTCTCCAATATCTCCAGTACCTGCTTGTAGGTCTTCTCATCTAGAGCTATATCCGCTATGTAAATATCGTCTCCTTGCCTCGTGAACTCCTCGAGGTCTTTCGCCAGCCCCGCCGGGTTTGTGAAGTATACTGCGACATCCCCTTTCCTCCCAAGGTATGCTTTCAATAAAGCACCGCTGCAGACGCCGTCGCTATCTCCGTGGACGAGGAGTTTGATCAGGTAAACCACCTTAGAGGGGCTATGCGTCAGCCCCGCGCGGATACTTCACTGCTCAGACCTGCCACGTTTCTTCATCCTACGGTGATTATAGTTTCCTCCGCGCCTATTAACCTAATCCACTTGCTTAAATAATCACCAAAGGCTATTCCTGGAAGGGTGTTGATGCCAAGCGGTATAGATGTCGGCAAAGCCCCGGAGGACATATTAAGTCTCCCCAACGAGGATATAGTCAACGAGTTTCTAGCAGTCCTGGAGGCCTCCGGCGCAAGCCAGGATACTATTAAGGCCTACAAGTCAGCCTTGTACGATTTCATCTCATTTCTCAAAGGGAAACCACTAAGGGAGGTAACTCTAAGGGATGTGGTGGCGTGGAGGAATGAGAGGCTGAAGAACGGGTTTAATGGGAAGAAGACGGAGAGCAAGGACTCGTGGCTGGCGACCCTGCACTATTATACGATTTTCCTGAAGAAGTTCTTCAAGTGGCTCGGCTTGAATCTGTCGGTGCCCTCTGTTAAGAAACCCGCTAGGAAGATCGAGGCTCTAAGCGATGAGGAGGTGAGTAGACTCCTTGCGGCTGCTACCAGGGTTGAGGAGAAGATCATATTGAAGCTACTCTTAGATACTGGTCTTAGAAGCAGAGAGCTCCTCTCCCTCAGGGTCTCGGACATAAACTTCGATGAGAAGGTGATAAGGGTTAGGGAGGCTAAGTACGGGAGAGAGCGGTACGTGACTGCGACGCAAGAGACCTTCGAGATGATCAAGGCGTATATTAAACTACTGAACTTAAAACCAGAAGACAAGCTCTTCAACCTCACGTACTCCGGCCTATACAAGATGCTGAAGAAGCTGGCCCGGAGAGCTGGTTTAAACGAAGACAGGGTTAGGCCGCATGTCCTGAGGCACACTTTCGCGACGAGAGCGCTCAGGATGGGTTTAAGCCTCCCCACCCTGCAGAGGATTCTCGGGCACAGCGATATCAAGACAACACAGGTCTACCTGCACCTGACAGTCGAGGATCTAAAGAAGGAGTACGCCTCGAAATTCGACGCGGCGGGTAGGGCTTCAAAGTACTGTGTTAGGTGCGGGAGGCCTATACCAGCAGACGCGTTGTACTGCCCCTACTGCGGGGCTAGGCAGACCATCAGCGAGGGGGCAACAGCCTCAACAGCATGAGGTTTAAACGTACTCGTCTAGGAGCCTGGCCACGAGAAGCTTGACCACGGTATGGTACTCGGGGTTTCTCTTCCTATACTCGTTTACAAGGCTCTCGCCATCGGGTGTAGGGTACTCGTCTCGGTAGTTTGCAAGAGCAGCCTCAAGCTCATCGGTAAACGAGATTACTGCAACGTCGTTGACGGGTATCCTCCACTTCTCCTCACTGTATTTCACTTGTAGGAGAGCCTTCAAGTAGTCTTCATCGCTCTTAGGCTGGCTTAATTCAACCCGGTAGTAAGGTGTTATGAAGTGTACAACCGCATAACCGTGTGTAGTGTTATCCTTTAGTATTTTCAACGTGGTGACCTCGCTCTCATCCGCCAGCACAGTCGAAGGCGCTTCCTCAACATTGAAGCCGCCCTTCTTGAAATCCTCTATGAGCTTATCCACATCTTTGACGACGATTCTCAGGACTTTCACCAACCCCTATTCCACCGGTTTTAATTACGGTAAAGAACTCTATTAATCTGAACGGTGATCTCATGGAGTTATCGATAATAGGCCGCAGGATTTTCCAGGAGGAGATAGTCTCAGGTTCCAGGCGGGAGGAAAGGGTTGTTAAAGCCCTTGGAGACATGTTTAAGGAAGTGGCTGACTGGGTTAAGACTTTTGACACACCAGTGGTCTCATGGGTTGAGGAGGAGTGTCTGATCGAGGCTAAAGAAAGAGTTTTCAAATGCTCTATTCTACCGCCCGGCGAAGATTTCGAGGTTGAAGGAAGGCTGGTTACCAGTATTAGGCAAGCATTGTTGGTTGAGGAACCAGTCCTACTTCTAGGGGTAAGGGGATGGGGGCTTATTCTCAATAGAGTTCTCCAGAGGGTTTCAGGCGGGAGGCTGAAGGCGGTTGTAATATACGACCCTTTATTCGACTCCTATAAAAGGGAGGTGGTCTCGGGTTCAAGTAGCCTCTCCCTTAACACGGGATCCCCCTTCCCCATCCCGGTGGTCTCTGTTAGAAAGAGTGATGCAGGCGAGTTGCTTCAAGTAGCGTCGGGGAGTAGAGTACGCATTTACGGGAGAGCCAGGCTCGTTAGGGACGCTATTGGTAGGACACTGGTGGCGGGGGTTAATGGTAGAGGGGAACTAGAGGTACATGCAACCGCCCACCACGACCACTGGTTTAACGGTGTATACGATGATCTAATAGGTTTAGAGGCGCTATTAGGCCTCGCTAGGAGGCTCAGGGGTGCGGGGAATACAACCAATGTCAACATAATCAGCTTCACGGCGAGGGAGTTCGGCTCACCAATGCTATCCTCCTGGTACTGGTCGTGGGGTAGCAGGTTCTTCACTGAGACACTAGAGTCTAAAGGGCATATTGAAAGGGTTCTAGCCAACATCACGATAGACAACTTAACCGGAAGAACCTTGAGGGCCTCATACCACCCATTCCTCCATAAATGCGTGGAGGAGGTGAGGGGGACAGGCGTAGTTGATGAGGGGCTACGCTTCCTGCCCTACCTCGACTCATACAGCTATTTACACCGGGGGATCCCTTCAGTTGCCCTCCACGACGAGCCCGGGCATATAGTGAGAGGCCACCTCGATTACCAAGAGGGCTTACCCCTCGAGAACACTGTAGCCAACCTAGTGGATGTATCCACGAGGCTTGTCTCATGTCTTTCCAAGCTAGAAGACTACGACATAAGAGCCGTCTCAAACATGCTAACATCGTACACGGAGTCCGAGGCAAGATACCTCGCCGGTAAAATCATGTTGATCCTGGAGTCTGCTAAAGGGTTTCGGGGTAAGGCGAGCGTACTACGGGAGTTCTCCCCAACGGTAATATCCTATAAGCCTAAGCTAGAGATCAGTTATGGTCTACTCGAGGATCTAAACGCTATATTGAAGGTGATCGAGGCGGTCGAGGGGAACAAATACGGGGGTTTCCTAGTCGAGGAATTAGATAACGGCCCCCTGATAGATATCTACGTCGACGAGTACACCAGGGACACTGTAGCCGGCGTTCTACGCGAGGTGTTTAAGAATCGCGTCAGGCACCACCTAGCTAAGTCAAACAAGATGGTAGCCAGGGCTCTTGGTGTTGGGGTTTGAGTGTTTAACTGGGGTAAATACAATACCCTCGAGGGATATCCCCTGGGCTCCCCGCACCGGTATCTCCACAGCCCCTATGAGACACAGGGTTGCTATAGACGAGCAGGGTTAGGACGAATTAAGGCACCTCATAGTAGCAGTCATCGCCCCCTCACCAGTAGAGTGAACACGAGGCTACAGGTCTCAATAGGGCAGTATTGCAGGTCACTCGCAGGCTTGTTGAAAGCTATTTAAAGTTCACGAATCCATTAAGATAGGGTCAAGGTGTAGGCTTTGTCGAAGATAGATAAGTTCAGCGACTTCCCTGAGTGGTATCACAGCGTTCTGCGAGACGCCGACGTAGTCGATGTAAGATACCCCCTTAAAGGAATGATCGTGTGGAGACCTTACGGCTTGAAAGCCCTTAGGTTGACTCAGAGGATCCTGGTTGAACTGCTTGAGGAGACAGGCCACCAAGAGGCGTATTTCCCAACGCTCATACCAGAATCGGTTTTCTCAAAGGAGAAGGATTTCCTCCAGGGGTTTGGCGGAGAAACCTTTGTTGTTGAAGGAACTATAAGCAAGAAGTTCAATGAGCGCCTCTTCGTGAGGCCTACAAGCGAGACCGTCATGTACTATATGTGGAGTCTGTGGATCAAGGGGAGGAAAGACCTGCCGCTGAAAATGTACCAGGTGGTCAACGTCTTCCGCTATGAGACTAAGATGACCCACCCTATCCTAAGGGTTAGAGAGATAATGGGGTTTATTGAGGCCCACACGGCTCATGCCACAAGAGAGGAAGCTGAAGCCCAGATCAAAGAGGCTTTAACGATATACAAGCAGTTCTTTGACAGGCTCCTGCTCCCCTACTTCATAGTGAAGACACCTCCCTGGGACACCTTTGCGGGCGCAGAGTACAACTATGATTTCATCACGGCGGCCCCAGATGGGAAAGGCCTCGAGCTGGGTAGCGTGATAAACCTTGGACAGAGGTTCTCAAAGGCGTTCGACATCAAGTTCCTCGATAGTGATGGACAGTACAAGCATGTTTTCCAGACATGTTACGGTGTAAGCGAGAGAGTTCTAGGTGCCGTGATAGCTGTCCACGGGGATGAGAGAGGACTCTTCTTCCCACCTGTCATAGCCCCCGTACAAGTTGTGATAGTGCCCATCTACAGGGAGGGTGAGGAGGATGTCGTGGAGTACTCCAAGAAAATCCTGGGAGTTCTAAGGGAGAGCGGTGTGAGAGCCCACCTGGACTTAGACACCGAGCACTCCCCAGGCTGGAAGTACTACTACTGGGAGCTGAAGGGCGTTCCCACGCGTATTGAAGTGGGTAGAAGAGAGCTGGACAGCAGGACTGTCACAATAGTCAGGAGAGATACGCTGGAAAGATTGACAGTGCCTTTTGAAAAAGTCGTGGAGGCCCTGAAAGAAACTTGGGTTAAGATAGACGAATCCCTTAAAGCAAGGGCCCTAGATTACCTGGCAAAGCTAACGGTGATACCCCATGTCAAGCCTGGATCAGAGAGAGGCCTCATAATAGCGGCGTGGGATGGGAGCCGGGAGTGCGCTGAGAAGCTCGAGGCGAATTATGGCAGGAGCCTGCTAGGTGAGGTCGTTGAGTCGCCTATACAACTACCGCCCCTAAGCGAATTCGAGAACCATTGCGATAAGAAACCAGACAGGTACGCGTTGCTCGGTGTAACCTATTAGGCCGATTAGATCGAGGTGTTTATAAAAGACTCTAAGATTTTCATAATTCTACGAGTAGGTGGTTAAAGTGAGCGAATACATAAAGCAATTTAAAATCCAGTTGGCGAGCAAGGTTCGCGGAGTGAGCTTCCAGGACAAGGGGGCAAACATCACCTCAGTGCTGGTAGGGGGCGCCGTCAAAGCAGTGGTTAAAGACGAGGGGGACTACGTCATCCTAAGCGTCGACAACAAGGAGTTAAAGTACGATAAGTGGTATACAAAACCCCAGCACCTCGCAGACACCGTGGCCGTTTACCTGAGCACTAAGAAGTAGAGTCTAAGAAGGCGTTTTCCTAGACAACGATATTTTTCTAACCTCGAAGACAGCCTCGTACTCGCCTAAGATCCGTGGAGAACCCTCCACTCTAAGCGCGTACTTGAATAACGGCATATCTACGACAAATGTCTCCGCTTCGCCTCCCTCGAAGGAGGGGTTGAACCCATACTTCCTCGAAAGCCTGATGATCGTGTCGACATCCTCTCTATCCAGGACTTTACCCAGCAATCTATGCGGTAGCCCCATGGTTGTTATAGAGATGATCATAAATTTGATCCCTCTCTCCAGCAACATGTAGAGGTACTCCTCCTGGTCCACACCCCATAGAGGCGAGTATGTTTCCAGACCTATTTTTCTAGAAACCTCCTCGAACGCCTTCTTCTGGAACCTGCTTGCAATACCTCCTGTCACCACGTGTGTAATACCATACCTCGCTTTCACCCTCTCCAGGATTTTCTCTAAAGCGTCTTTCTCCCTGTTCTCGTTCGCTACGCTAATGCTCTCGAGCGGTATTCCCAGGGAGTATGCTTGGAGGCTTAAGGCGCTGAATACTGGTCTATGATACAACATCGAATAATCGTAGAGCGGTTGAATAGATATTAATGATACCACCTTGAAACCGTTTTCAAGGGCTTTTATTAAAGCCATAGAAGAGTCTTTGCCGCCAGTGTAAAGCAGAGCTGCCCTGGTTATTTACATCACCCAATTTAAATAATATCGGATTGCAAATGGGTGTTTAAGCACGCGCGTCTACGTGTTATCGGGGGGTAGAGGGGTTAGGAGGGGCTTCTACTCCAAAAGAGGGCTGGCGCTTGGGATAGAGTATGAGGATAAATACCTGCTTTTCGACACGGGAGCCGACTCCTCCCTCCTATCCTCTAACTCCACGCAAGCAGGCTTCCCATTGAACCTAGTCGACTTTGTGGTTATCTCCCATTCACACACCCCGCACATAGGGGGTCTGGAAGCAGTTGGATGGGAATCCCCCTTCACCAAAGCCTTCCTCCCCTACGGCTCGTTAGAGAATTTAGGTAAGCAGGTGAGGAGGAAACAGCTAACGCCCGTCGAGGTTGTCGGGGAAACAGAGATTTTGGAAGGGGTTTTTGTCTCCAGGCCCTACCACGGGCCTCCCTGGGAGCATTTCCTGCTCGTGGAGTCCGGTGAGAGTGCGGGAGAGTATGTTTTATTCTCCGGGTGTTTCCACCCCGGCGTAGACGTTGTTTTAGACGATCTCGTGAAGAAGTTTAGGATTAGGGCTGTTGTCGGAGGATTCCATTTGGAGCAGGCACCTCCCAGCGTGGTTGAAAAAGTAGCTGAAGCCCTGGCTTCGAGGTTTGGTATAAGAGAGGTATACCCATTACACTGTAGTGGGAGTCTAATCGGCGACATCCTATCAAAGGAATATAAAGTACAAGTCACCTATCTGAACACTGGCGATACAATTGAACTCTAGTCCTCGAAGCGAGCTGGAGAAGCTTGTCTGGGCTATGAGAGAGCTGTTTCTACTGGGCTTGATAAACACGAGAGGTGGGAACGGGAGTGTTCTCTTAGACGATAAGCACATCGCGATCACGCCCAGCGGCTTGGCTAAGCAGTGGCTTCGAGTAGAGGATCTAGTGATATACAACATTGAGACCGGGGAGGTTAAGGGCTCGTTTAAACCCTCCATTGAGATGAACGCGCATGTTCGAACCTACCTGAAGATACGGGAGGCTAGGGCTGTACTACACGCCCACCCGCCTTTAACTCTTGCTTTAACAGACCGCTTCAAGGACGCGAAGAAATGGGGGAGAGATGCCTGGTGGGAGACCGGGTTGATAGAAGTCGAGTACAACGTTGGGAAAGTTGATATCGCCGAGCCATATGAACCCGGGAGCATCGAGCTGGCGGAAGAAGTCTCTAACAAATTAGCCTCTGGCGCTAGAATCGTCATAGTGCCTAAACACGGTGTTTTCTCGTGGGGTAGGAGCGTGGAGGAGGCCATGGATGCTATTGTAGCGCTAGAGCTGGTTGCCAGGTATGTTTTCGCCTCAACGCTCTTACTCAAGTAACCGCTGGGATTCACTACTCAACTCTAATAAACCCCCGCTTCAGCCCTGAGATCATTATGCCTACAACGCTCTTAGCATCCCTTATCTCTCCCGTTAAAACCTTGTTCAACGCCTCGCGGAATTCGACCTTTACAGTCTCAATCAACTCGTAGGGTTCAGGCCTAGCCCCCTTGAACTCCAGGTCTTCGGCTTCGTATATGTGCATTACCTCAGTGCTGTAGCCTGGGACAGGGTAGATTGTTGCGAGTTCAACTAATTTATGGGGATAGTAGCCTGTTTCCTCCACTAGCTCTCTCCTAGCCGTGTCTTCAGGCTTCTCCCCTTTATCCACTACGCCGGCGGGGAGCTCTAGAATATATTCCCCCAGCGGGGCCCTAAACTGCCTAACCAAGATTATCTCGCTTTCGTTGAGAAAGGGGACTATTACAGAGCTTTCTGGGAATAGAACTATATCTCTGGCAAAACTCCTCTCTTTATACTGGTACGTCCTCCTGACGACGCTGAACCTTAAGCCCTGGAACATCGTTTTCTCGTCTACAACCCTTACCTCGGATTCCACGAGGACACCTCGTCCAGCTTTATTTAAAGTTATCGGGGCGAGGATATTATACTTGGTTACAGGTGTCGTGTTTTGAAGTTCAGGTTCGGGCCAGCCGGTAAACCCATTTCTTTAAAGTCAGCCGACATCTTGAAGGCACCGGGGTTTCTGAGGGAGCTAGGTTTAGACGCGATGGAGTATGAGGCGGTCAGGGGTGTAAACATAAGCGAGGAGAAGGCGAGGGCATTCGGCGAGGAGGCGTCGAGGAATAACATCGTGTTAAGCCTTCACGCGCCCTACTTCATCAATTTATCCAGTAAGAACCCGCAGACGGTTGAGGCAAGCATTGAGAGGTTGAAGCAGAGCGTGCTGGCCTCCCACTGGATGGGAGCCTACGTTGTAGTATTCCACCCGGGCTACTACAAGGATATGCCTAGCCGCGAGGAAGCTGTGGCGGCTGTAGTAGGGAACCTTAAGGCTGTTGCCGAGTACAGGGATTCGATCGGCGCCAGGAACGTCTGGCTTGGGCCCGAGACGACGGGTAGGACGTCGCAGGTTGGTGACCTAGATGAGACCATAGAGATATCCAGCAAAGTGGAGGGAACAAGGCCTGTGGTGGATTGGGCACACCTCCACGCCAGATATGAGGGGAAGTTCATCGTTTCTGAGGAAGATGTAAGGGCTGTAGTGGAGAAGATTGAGAAGAATCTGGGGAGCTGGGCTCTCAAGCCCCTCCACATGCACTTCTCCAAGATAGAGTACGGGAAGGGTGGGGAGAGGGAGCACCATACACTAGGGGAGGCAGAGTACGGGCCCGACTTCAAGCTTGTGTGTAGTGTCCTAACAGAGATGGGTGTGGAAGGCGTTTTTATAAGCGAGAGCCCTATCCTAGAACAAGACGCTTTAGTGATGAGGGATATTTGTTCTAAGACGTGTGGTGAAAAATGTGCTGGCGAGGCTGAGGAGAAGGCTGAAAAGAAGAGTGGAGGAGCTAGGAGGAAGACTAGGAGAGCTAGGGGTTAAACCCGTACATTTGACGGTAACAGGCCTATTCCTATCAGTGCTCGCTTTTCTCTCATCAATGAAAAACTCGCCCCTCTACTACACGGTATTCCTAGCTCTCTCAGGCTTAATGGACATGCTGGACGGCCCTGTGGCTAGAGCTACTGGGAAAGCAAGCCCGCTCGGCGCCTTCCTAGACTCGTTCCTGGACAGGGTTTCCGACGCCCTCCTAATAGTCTCACTCGTGAACTTCGGGTTGGACTGGTGGTTGGTCACCTCACTTCTAGTGGCATCATTGCTGACAAGCTATTCGAGGGCTAGAGCAGAGTCCCTCGGGGTCTCACTCGAGGGTGTTGGGCTGGTGGAGAGAAGTGAAAGGATGATCCTGCTGGCGGCTACAGCGGTTCTGCTAGCAGTAAACTTCACCGTAGGCTTCGCTATGTTTATCCTATTCCTAGCTCTGTCTGTTGAGACGGTTGCGCACAGGTTTATCTACGTGGTGCTTGCTTTAAGGGGTTCAAAGCCTCGATAAGTCGTAGTGCCCCGTTATCGGGAGAGGCGTCTTGAAGGACACGTAGCCGAGTCTAAGGACGTGGCTCTTTAAGACGCCCACTCTATCCCCACACCTTGTGACAAAATCTTTGTACTCGCCGGGTATGTCCAGTGCTGACACGTGTGTTTTATCCATGCGGAGGACTATTTTGGTGTTGGTCAACTGTAGTATTATATCGTGGACGTCCGCCGGGCTGTGGGTGCTGAAGACTAAGCCGAGCCCCCTGCTACGTCCAAGCCTCGCAATCCTGTCTATCATCCCGCTGACATGTTCAATGAAATCCTCTGAGCCTCCACCCTTCGAGGGGAAGAACCTGTGGGCTTCATCAACGAATATCATCACGGGCTGCGTCTTAACCTTCTCCCTGCTCTTAGTCAGCTTCCACTCGAAGACCTTATTCAAGATCCTATAGGCCACTATACCGATAACCTTCTCTGGATCCGCCGGCGAATACTCTTGGAGGAAGTCCAGGTCGACGACTATAGGTAGGCTCGAGAAAACGCTACCATGCTTCTCAAGTATCTCCGGGATAGGTGCCTCAACGAGGAACCCGCCGGTTTCCCCTATGCTGATGTCGAAGACACCCGTGTCTATTAGCGAGCCGAGCTGCCTCAGGATGTTCTCCAGAGTACTCTTGTGTACAGCAAGCTCCTCAACTACTTCTACAAGACCCCTCCACTTCCCCGTGGCAGCCGTCTTGTGTTCAAGGTAGTATCTAGCGGCTGCCAGCATGTCGTAGAGGTCGACTATCGTCTTAACCTGGTTGCCGAGATCCGCTAGCCTCTTGAGTAGTCTAGATAGGGTGTCCTTAGCCTGCCTCGTGAAGTACGGGTTTAAAGCGACGAATTCCTTCGGCGCGAAGTCGCTGAACCTGAAGCTGTATGGTATAATGTAGAGGGTGAAAGAGTCCTCCTCCGGGTATTTAAGTGTCAGCACCAGCTTCACGAACCTTAGAGGAGACCTTCCGGGCTCTTCGTGTACGACCAGCTCTTTAATACTCCAGCCCCAGCTGAACCTCTCGAATAACGGTGCATAAGTGTCTGAGACATACATCTCGCTGATCTCCTTCAACGCCTTAGCCCACGTCTCGGAGCCTTTAGCGTACGACTCCGCTACGAGGGTTGTGACAGGTAGAACTACGACCAGCCCCTTCGGCCTACTCGCTTTCATTGAGAAGAATTCGGAGAGCTTTCTATCCTGCGAGGCCGTATCCTCGGGGAACACGGGTTTCAAGGGGAGTGTAACGTAGTCTTTATTCGGGTCTAAGATGATGATCGTCGGCTCCTCTAGGTTTGGAGTGTTGAAACGGCTGTAGATAGATGCTATCATGTTCTTTAAAAGAGTTGTCTTACCGCTACCGGTTGTGCCTAAAACGAGCATGTGCTGGTAGAAAGCGTTCACGGGGAGGAATAATGGTACCTGGGCATCAAATATCGGCCTATCCCCGGAGGTCACGAAGCCGAGGAAGACTCCGCTGGTGGGGAGGCCCAGCATGTACTGGGCTGTCTCAGCATCCCTTGGTTTTATAACAGGGCTCTGGGGCTCCACAACGTAGTTAGCGATGCTGACAGACCTAGTGTCGGGGTCATATGATAGAAGCGGCTTCGCCCTCACACGGGTCTTGGTCAGCAGGCCAGTTACCTCCGGTGATTGCGAGGGCAGGTATGCTTCGGGGAGCGAGAGCTCGGCTAGGATATCCCTCCTCTCCACGGATACCACTCTGAGGCTTATCACATGGCCCGTCTTCAAGTCAACTACAGCAAGGTAGTTCCCCGCTGATGCTATGTCGGCGAACTTGTCGAAGTATATTAGGGGATCAACATCGAATACTACAACGCCCCCCTCCTCGTCGATAAGGGAGGGGCTTGTCCTGGAAACGTAGCCTATTACATCGCCTAGTTTGGCAGCGGTTTCATAGGCCTTGCTGGCCTTTAAGCTCAGCTCTTTAATAATCTTCTCGCTCATTAGACGCATCCTTACAATTAAGTGTTTGATCTATAGGGTTAAATACTGTAGGGTGGACTCCCGCGTAGCCCCTACCGCAAGGACTATTTGCCTCGTGATAGCCTCGCTCAGCTTTTTAACTCTTTGGTCAGCTAGGAGGATGCTCACCGGTAGGCTCGTCCCAGAGCATATTGAGTCGAAGATCACAGGCTGGAGATCCTCGAGGCTGTTCCTATACCCGATTTCCTCAACCCTGTAGAAAGTGAATGACCCTAAGCCACCCCCGGTTAGACGTCTCGGTATACTGAGATACCACATGGTTCTCTCCACGCTGGTGCCGTTGAACCCGCTGGAGACGTGTAGAGGGCCGATTACAATGGGTTTGGTAGGCTTTCCGCGGAAGATTCTCTCGGTTAATATGGAAAGGTATGCCTGGTCGCTCACGTTGGTGACGCCGAGGTTGAAGGGGTCGTCTCGGGAGAGGATATGCGTGTACTGCAACCTTTTAACAACCCCGTAGACCCTGCTAGACGAGTTGATCTTCTCAACTATACTCAGGCGCCTCTTCATCAATATCTCCCAGTTCTCCTTGTAGACGTTTATCAACTTGCTACTACCTCTAGCCTCGGTAACCGGGTGTGAGGGTAGGAACAACGGCCCGTCCAAGAGCACTACCTCACCCCACCCCAACACCTCGCTGAGGATCATGTTCTCTAGGTTGACCCGATGCTCCTCCAGAGCAAGCGCTTTATTATAGCCCGGCGGGTAAGGCCTCGAGGAAGGATCCTTGTACTCGACGCCTAGCTCATCTAGGACTCGGTGGTTGAAAGGCTCCACCTCAGGTATGACCAGTATGTATTTGTTATCCCTGTGGGAGAGCAGGGAGGAAGGTGATGGGATATCGTATGCTCTTAAACCAACCCTGCTGACGCCTGTAGCGGTTGCTACCGCTATGAACATGTAGGGGGTGTCAATAACCCGGCTACTACTGTCCACCCCCACAGTACTCCTAACTGGTATCCCCCGGCATATGGTAGCGTCCAGCTCGGTGACCTCCAGGGAGGCTTCCTTGATCCTGGCGGACTCGCCTTGGACGGCGAACTCTCTTGACTCCTCGACTCTCACGATCCTAGTCGCGTTCCTCCCGATCTCCTGGAGCTTGCTGAATATGTCTGCCGCCAAAGGGGTTGACCTGTTTATAGGTTCATCTTTAAAAATCGTTATAATACAATACTAAAGGCAAGACTTGTTTACGGGTCTAGCCATGGATAAGCCGAAGAGAGTTCTAGTGGCAGGTGACTGGGATGCAGATGGCGTAGTTTCCTCGGCTATAATAGTGTACACCCAGGAGAAGCTGTCCGAGTACCCGTTGAAGAACGTAAGTATAGTGGAGAAAAAACCGGCGGATCCCGACAGGATAAGGTACATCATAAACAGCATATCTGTGCCCTACAACTTGGTGGTATTCCTCGACCTACCCTACGCCCCATTTATCGGGAACGTGATAAGGATGTTGAAACAGCATTTCGGAGTAGAGAAAATAATGTATGTTGACCACCACTTGTCAACCCTCCAGCATGAAGACGAGTTAAGGAAGATAGTCGACATCCTGATCGTAGACTACAGGAAGCCCACCGTGGGGTTAATAATGGACGAGCTGGCTAAAAACGGCGTTAGGGTTCACAAGCGGTTGGAGAGCTTTGCTACAGCCGTCGAGTACATGGATGCGGGCAGGAGGGTTCCACCAGAGTACATGAAGATATTCGAGTTAACAAAGCTGATGTCAAAGGCGCTTACAGCAGTTAGAGATGAGGGCCTCTGGACTAAAATAGTCGACTGGCTAGCCGACCCCACCCCACTACCCATGCCTTTAGACGAGCAGGTCATGTCGAAGGTCAGAGAGGTTGTTGAGAAGAGGGATAACGAGTTGAAGGAGACAGCTATGTCCCTAGCTTTAGAGGCTGTTAAAGTAGGGGATCTAAGGTTCGTCGATGCCAGGAAGAAATGGAAGAAGAGGGGGGCCACAGCGCTGGCGTCTAAACTGGCAGGAATACTGAAAGCACCTGTAGCGCTCCTTGTGGACACCCATAAGAATCACAGCCTACTCGTGATAAAGGCCTCGAGGGGGAGGGCATATAGGATCGCGAAATACCTTGTAGGCGAGGGGATAGCCTACGACATAGCAGGCCACCCGAACCTTGCCATTGTGAGAGTTGAAAAAGACGTAGACAAGAAGATCATCTTGGACGCCCTCCAACAAGCCTTATTCTACACTTCGTGAAGCGCGAAAAATTTAACTCTAGGACACACGATCTTCTTTCAGGGCGGTTGTTTTTGGTTGAAGTGGTTATCCAGGAGAACTCTAGTTTAAAACACAAGCCCTGGTTCAACCACCCCGAGAACCCTGAGAGAGTGAGGGTGCTAGCTGCGACCCTAGCCCGGATGGGGTTCGTGAAATACGGGTTCACGAGGGTTGAACCGGGTTTAGACGAGTCTATCCGCGTGGCGGGGTTAATCCACAGCAGGGATTACATTGAGAGAATGCTCGAGGACTCGAAGAAGGGCCGGGTTCTATTAGACGAGGACACTTACATTTCGAGTGACAGCGTGGAGCTCGCGCTCGAAGCTTTATACCTCTCCTACAAAACGGCTTTAGAGGCCAGCGGTATCCGCTTCCTCGTAATCCGCCCCCCAGGGCACCACGCTGGGAGGAGGGGTAGGACTAGGGGTGTCTCAAGCAATGGGTTTTGCTTATTCAACAACGCTGCCGCAGCGGTAGTCGGCTTCAGGGAGAGGGGTTTTAAAAGAATCGGTATCCTGGACTTCGACGTCCACCATGGTAATGGTACCATGGAGATCTTCTACAGGGAGGGCATTCTTCAAATAGACCTGCACCAACACCCCGATACGCTGTATCCACACACAGGCTACCCCGATGAGATCGGGGAGGGAGAGGGGTTTGGCCTGAAAGTCAACATGGTCTTCCAGCCTTACACAGGCGACGACTCCTATATGCGGGCACTCGACTACGCTGAGAACATTATCGAGGAGTATAACCCGGACTCGCTTGTAGTCTCAGCGGGCTTCGACGGCTTCAGCGGAGACGGGTTGGCAGACCTCAACTTGACAGAGGCATCCTACTACAGGCTCGGCTCTCTCATCAGAGAAGCGGGGGTGCCAACCGTCATTGTCCTGGAGGGCGGGTACTCCAGGGGCCTTGAGAACGGGTTCAAAGCCTTCCTGGAAGGGTTGGCCGGCGTGGCGAGAAGGTACCCCCAAACAACCTCGTCAAGGAATATATCGAGGTTGAACGAGATGGTTAACAGGGCTGTTTACGAGCATGCGTTGAAGAGGTTTGGGCGTTGATTGAGAGAGAGGTTAAAATTAGAGTCCGAGGGGACAGTGGATCAGTCGTTGAATGGTTTAAGAGCAAGGGGTTTACACCAGCTGACTCGTGCTACGAGGAAGACCGCTATTTCACACATCCGTGCCGCGACCTGCGTTCAACAGATGAGGCTCTAAGGCTTAGGTTCAGGAGATGTGATAGCGGGGCCGGATATTATTTAACCTACAAGGGCCCCCGCCTAACTGAGGGCGTGGTGAAATCCAGGCTCGAGATAGAGGCAGAGCTGAGCAGTGAGCAGGGAGAGGTCATTGGGGAGATACTGAAGAGGATGGGCTTCGACGAGAAATTTGTTGTGAGGAAGAAGAGGGTTATCATGAAGGGTAGCGGCTTAAACGTCACTATCGATGATGTCGAGGGCTTAGGCTTGTTCGTGGAAATTGAGGGCGAGATACCGGGTTGGCTTACTAAGATGGTTGAAGGGGCTAGCTGGTTTAACGGATATGTGGAGAAAACTTATTTGGAGCTACTCATTGAGGGAAACAAGGTGTCTTGAAGTGTCAGAGCAAGGTGGCGACTCAATTCTCTCCGTTTCTGGAGGGAGGATTCTGCAGATCTTATACAAGAAGTTTATGAGCGAGCAGACAAGTAGGTTGAGCGAGCTAGCGGATCCATCCGTAGTCTATGTAACCGACCTCGTCTCATGCCACCACAAATACCACTTGAGGAAACTATACCCGGAGCTCTCCATAAGCTTCGAGCCGTCCGCTGTAATGGGTAACCTGGTTCACGCGGGTGTGGAGAGTATTATAGTGGAGTACGGCTTCAAGCCTGAGTTCCAGCTTGAGAAACACATCGAATTGGATGGGAGAGTCTACGTGTTGAAGGGGCGCGTTGACGCCTTCAACCCTGAAACAAGGGAGGTTCTCGAGATAAAGTCTGTTAAAAACTTCCAGGGGGAGCCCTACGAGCACCATGTTCATCAGTTAAACATCTACCTTAACCTCCTAGACTCCCCGAAAGGCTACCTTCTCTACATATCACACGATAAAATATTTGAGTACACTGTACGCCCATCCCCTATCGACGTGGAGGGGGAGCTGGCTAGTCTACTACGCGACGAGAGACACCCGAGGTATGCTTGGGAGTGCCGTTACTGTCCTTTCAGGAAGATATGCCCGTATAGAAGGGCGGAGAGCGGCTCGGAAAGCTAGCCTAAACCCGGCATTTTTTAACTCAGCACTCAAAACCAACTTCATCCCATGGGTCGTAGAACGCCCGAGCTCATCACTCAATACTCCTATCTGAACCTCGCATTATAAATGGGGTTCCTTAACCTAAATGTGGATGCTTAAGTATGTCCAGGGCTTTGTACCTCACTCCCAATAGTCCCTTCCACCACAGGTTCTCAGGTGCTCGAGGCTAAGCTTTAGGGTCACTGCTCTCAAGTATGATTTGAGTGGAGTGGGAGTATTTTTGTTGGTTGAAGAGAATCTGTTAGCTACGGTTTTAAGATTCCGCCGCATAAGAGTGATGAGACTAGCGGCCTAATCGGGCGGGTTTCAGTATAACCTCGTCGTCGAGGCTGAGGTTTAACTCGCGGGAAGCATCACCTTTATTAACTCCCAGCTCGAGGTACTCGAAGCTACTCTCGTAGCATGCTAAACCGCCCTCCTCCACTAGGCTGAAGCTGGTCGTGAGCCTGCACTCCTTCGAGGTGCTCCCCGCCTCCACCACTAGTGTATCTCCAATCCTCCAGCCAAGCTCCGAGACAAGGGTCATGGGTATGTTTGTCAGCAGGTTCCCGTATACATCGATGTATATAACCCTGGCTTTCACAGCACCACCTTCCACAACAGGCCTAGGTATGTCTATGACCTGGATGCTACCAGGCTCTACTCTAACCCCTAGCTCGCCGAGGGGTACACCTAGGCTGGCGTATGCGGCTACGGGGGCGAAGACGTCTCTCCCGTGGAATGTGCCCGAGACCTTCTCGAGCCTGTACTTTGAGCCACCGATATCGTATACTTCCTGAATGCCGTCCTCTAGTGCTAGGAGGGAGAGTAGACCGTTGTCAGGCCCGACGAGAATGTAGTTGCGTGTCTTGATCAGGATGGCCCTCCTACTACTCCCAACCCCTGGGTCAACGATTGCGAGAAAGACAGTGCCTTTCGGGAAGTACTTCGCGGAGGACTTTAATATTAAAGCCCCCTCTCTCACGTTGTGCCTCCCGACACCGTGGGTTAAGTCGATTATTTCAGCCCTGGGGTTGATGCTCTTGATGACGCCTTTAATCACTCCAACGTATGGATCCTTGTAGCCGTAGTCTGTCAGCAGAACTATTAGGCTCATATTTAGCCCTCGCATTAGGATTATATTAGGTTTTCTAAACTTAATTAACAGTAGCCGGGGATGTAGCCGACGGGCGGCCTGACCCGTGATGAACCATTGTAGCACTAACCCGGCGGAAGGGGATAAAACACTCCTCAACCTTTAATTATCGTGTAGCCCGATGACTTGCAGCGGATAATCGGATAACACGGTGAAGATGGCAGGGGATGAGGGCGATGGTTTTAAATTTTAAAGGAAGCCATTCAAATCATTTAGACAGGGCCCGTAGCTCAGCTTGGTGGAGCGCCCGGCTGATAACCGGGAGGTCCGGGGTTCGAATCCCCGCGGGCCCACATCTTACTCTCCAGGGAGCAGTTGGATGATGCTTGGGGGTACCACCATCAAATGCTCTCCTTTCTCGAAAGCCACCTCTCCTTTAACGAACACTAGCTGGGGGTTGCCCCGCATGACCGTCGTCAGAGGGTCTATCGCCTTGAGTGGGGCTGAGATGACTGGGTCAGAGAGGTCGTAGACGAGCACGTCGGATATCGACCCCCTCTCTATAAGCCCGTTGTCTAGTGTGAGCAACTTGTAGGGCTTGAGGAGGATGTCTAGCGCTATCCTTGGATTAGGGGACTTAGACAGCCATGCTTGAACGCTCCTCGAGTGCTCGCCTCTAGTATCTAGTATCAAGCAGTGCTCCCCCGCCTCCTCAGGCTTACATACTACTTGGCTGAAAACACCTAGCTCAACCCCCTTGAACACTAGAGTTTCGCGGGCTAAGAGTATGTTGAGGACACCCGGCCTCTCGCATGGTTGCCGGGAGATCACTATGCCCTGGACACCCAGCTTGCTTAGACTGCTCGAAACCAGGCAGTCATCTGTGTCCATGAAGATCGGTAGGGTGATACCGTTTGCTATCGAGGCTGAAACAGAGGCCTGTACAAACCTCTCCAGGGCGCTCGGGCTCACGTTCTGTGCCTCCACCCCGAGACCCCGGTAGGGGAATTCGACGCCCGGCACAAGCGCGCTGAAGCCGTGTAGGACTAGAGCCGGCTTCTCGTATTTCAAAACGAGCTCCGCAAGCTCGTATTCTGGCGGGGGCTCGCTCCCCACATCGCCGATTTTCTCCCCGTTGAGGAAAACAAAACCTTTCTCGATACCTCCTCGCCCGTGATAATAGACCTCCCCATATAATAG
This sequence comes from Thermogladius sp., assembly GCA_022759365.1. Lineage (GTDB taxonomy): Archaea > Thermoproteota > Thermoprotei_A > Sulfolobales > Desulfurococcaceae > Thermogladius. Next base: position 26,947 of record JAEMPJ010000058.1, read on the forward strand.
CGTCCTAACACTCATCTACTACACCCTGTTTTTATTCTAGTGGGACTCCTTAATTACGTCTCAAGGGTACATAAAATTTTTTATCAAGAGGCTTGTTTAGTACTGCAGGGTGAGTCCTGTATGGGTGGATGGTGGGGTAGGCTTCTAAGAGTGGACTTGTCGAGGGGTAAGATTTCCATTGTTGAGATCGACAAGAGGATTCTCGTAGATTTCATAGGTGGAAGAGGCCTTGCTGTGAGGCTCCTGTGGGATTTAAACCCTCCTGGAGTAGACCCGTTATCCCCCTACAATACCCTTGTTGTAGCCTCAGGCCCGCTCTCGGGTCTACCTCTACCCAGTAGTGGAAAGCTTGTTGTAGCCTCGAAGAGCCCTCTCACAAACGGCTACGGTGATGGTAATATCGGTAGTATGGCGAGCCACCATTTGAAGAGGGCTGGGTTCGACGCGATTGTTATACAGGGTAGAGCTAGGAAGCCTGTTTACATCTATGTGGAGAACGAGAAGGTTAGCTTGGAGCCTGCTGAGGACTTGTGGGGCTTGGACTCATTCAGCGTTGAGGACAAGCTGGTAAGAGAGCACGGTAGGAACATTGGGGTTCTCGCGATAGGCCCAGCCGGGGAGAGGATGGTGAGGTATGCTACAGTCGTCTCGCAGAAGGGGAGGAGCGGGGGCCGCCCGGGCATCGGCGCTGTGATGGGGAGTAAGAATTTGAAGGCTATTGTCATCAAAGGGACTCTCCAGCCCCCGGTTAGCGACATGGAGTCTTTGAGGAAGACTGCTGAGGAGGCCTATAGGAAGATCATGGAGGCCCCCGGCTACGACTACTGGATTAGGCAGGGCACGATGGCCACGATTGTGTGGAGCCAGCAGAACAGCGTGTTGCCGACGATGAATTTCAGGGAGGGTGTGTGGGAGGAGTACGAGAGCATATCAGGAGACCTCATGGAGAAGCTGAAGGTTGATAGAAGGGCTTGCCCCTACTGTAATATGGGTTGCGGTAACGTTGTGAGAGACGAGTTCAACGAGTTGAGCGAGCTCGACTACGAGAACGTCGCGATGCTCGGCAGCAACATTCTGCTGGGCGATTTGAGGAAGGTAGCGGATCTAAACAGGCTCGCAGACCTCTACGGCCTAGACACTATATCGCTGGGGAACTCCCTCGGCTTCTTAATGGAGGCAAGCGAGAAAGGGTTGGTGAAGGAGAGAGTTGAGTGGGGGGACTATAAGGCTGTTAGAGAGCTCGTCGAGGACACTGCTTACAAGAGGGGGCTTGGAAGCTTCCTCGCCGAGGGTGTGATGAGGATGAGCGCCTCCCTTGGTGGAGAGGCTGTCGACTTCGCCATGCATGTGAAGGGGCTTGAGGTCTCAGCCTACGACTGCCACGCGGCCCCCGCCATGGCTCTAGCCTACGGGACCTCATCTATAGGGGCGCACCATAAAGACGCTTGGATTATAAGCTACGAGGTTAAGACGGACAGGCTGTCCTACTCGAGGGAGAAGGTTGAGAAGCTCATAAGCCTCCAGAACATAAGGGGCGGCCTCTTCGAGTCCCTAACGGTCTGCAGATTGCCGTGGGTCGAGCTCGGCCTGGAGCTAGACTACTACCTCAGGATGCTGAGCGAGGTTACAGGGCTCAACTGGACTTGGGACATGATAAACACGGCGGCGGATAGGATATACACTCTTATAAGAGCCTACTGGGTTAGGGAGTTCGATGGGTGGAGTAAATACTACGACTACCCGCCGGGCCGCTGGTTCAAGCACCCTCTCACAAAGGGCCCATATAAGGGGGCTAAGCTAGACCCGGTTAAATACGAGAACATGCTCCAGGAGTATTACGCTATGAGGGGATGGGACAGCAACGGTGTGCCGAAGCCTGAGACCCTCAGCAAGCTGGGTTTAACGTTCGCATCGAGCGTGTTGAAGCAATAGGTAGCCTGGGCATGGTCGCGATAACAGGGAGAGTAGTCTCAGGTTTGGGAGAGGGGGCTTTATACGTAGAGTTATACCGGAGTTTTTTCATCAAGTACCTTCAAATAGACCCGTTCCCAGGCACACTGAACATTGAGGTTGAAGACCCTGGTTATCTAAACGCCGTCTTGAGCTTGGTCAACCCTGTTAAGATCCCTCCGCCGAAACCAGGCTTAGGCGGGGTCTCAGCTTACAAAGCTCTTCTGAGAGGGCTCGTAGTCTATATTGTTAGGCCCGAGAAGACAAGCCATAACGCGAGGATCGTCGAGGTGGTGTCGGATAGATACTTGAGGGGTTATCTCAAGCTGAAAGACGGGGATGCCGTCGTACTCCAGTTGATGATCTAATCCTAGGCTTCCATAGCCTAGTTTAAAATATCACTTTTATCAAGAGGTAGTATAATGTTCTTGTTTCTAGCTGGAGTGAGGTTGATGGAGGATAGGGTTGTAGCGGTTAAAGTAGTCAACTTCACGAAACGCTTCGGGAACTTCACGGCTGTGAACGGGTTGAACCTCGAGATCTACGACAGGGAGATATTCGGCTTTCTCGGGCCCAACGGGTCTGGTAAGACCACTACCCTGCTTACAATAGCCACTGTCTACAAGCCGACGAGTGGGGATATTTTTGTCTACGGGCACAGCGTCACGAGAGAAGACTACGAGGTAAGGAAGCTCGTAGGACTAGCCTTCCAAGACCCTAAAGCCCTGTGGGTGGATAAAGTCCAGGAGTTGCTGGAGTGGCACGCCAGAGTTGTCGGTTTTAGCAGGGGAGAGGCCAAGAAGGTTGTGAGAGAAGTCCTTGAGACCCTGGATCTGTGGGAGCACAGGAACAAATATTTCTACCAGCTGAGCGGAGGAACAAGGAAGAAGCTGGAGCTGGCTAAGGTCTTGATACAGAGGCCCAGGCTCGCAATATTGGATGAGCCCACGGCCCAAGTCGATGTCCCGACCAAGCATAAGCTGTGGAATATAATAAAGGAGCTGAGGGATCAAGGGTCAACCGTGATTATAGCGACAAACGATATGTTTGAAGCAGAGAAGGTCTGCGAGAGGGTAGGGATCATATACAAGGGGAGGCTAGTCGCCGTTGACACTGTGAGCGGGCTGAAAGATAGGATTCCTAAAGGGGACGTGATCGAGATTGTCATCGAGGGGGATGGAAGGAAGGATAAAGCCATCGAATCGTTAATGGATCTCGGCAGGGTCGAGTATCAAGGTAATACATTAAGGATCTACGTGGAGAAAGGGGAGGAGAAGGCTCTTCTCGCGGCGGATATTCTGAGGTCGGCTGGGATAAAGGTAAAGTCCATTATGGTCAAAGAGCCGACGTTAGACGATGTATTCATGTACTTCACGGGGGCGAGGCTTGTTGAGGAGAGTTAGCGTTAGGGGCCTGCTTGATCTAATCCATATAATCGAGTGGGATCTCATGAAGCTCAAACACCAGACTCTTTTCGTTGCTATGAGAACAACCTGGTTTATCCTCCAGGTATTAGTTTTCGGAACCACGATATCCATGCTTGTGAGGTATGCCCAGGGCTTCAACTACTATGATTTCTACCTTTTAGGCGTGTTCACATCCTTAATCTACTCGGTTAGCATAGCTAGGGGTTACGAGGTTGCTGATGAATTTGATGAGGGTATTATAGAGTATCATCTCGCTTTACCGGTTAAGAGGAGCACTCTCGCACTCGGCAGAGTTCTAGGCGGCTCCATCTCATCATTCCTCTTCACTCTACCCATGTTCATCTTCATAATGATCCTCATACAGCCCGGGAACTGGCTGTGGATCCCCGTCTCACTAGTAGCGATATACTTGTTCTCCGCTGGAGTAGTCGGCATGGCCATCACTATTGTTCTAAGCGTTAAGTCGACTGACGCGACAGATATCCTCATGGGCGTGATAGACGCCCTCCTAATAAGACTGAGCACGGTATTCTACCCCGCCCCCATCCTCGCCAAGATCATGCCATACTACTACTCGGCTCTAATCAACCCTGTTACAAGCCTCTCCGACTTCCTCAGAGTACTATTCCTACCCGAGTACGTGGTCTACACGAGCCTACCACCCCAAGCCCAGCTAGCCTACATCGTCGGGCTAGCGGTAGGGTTCTCCTACCTCGCGACGTATATTGTTTCCCGGAAACTGGAGGCTGGAGGGTGGAGGTAGATGGCTAGCAGTATTCTCGTCATTGCTAGTAGGGATCTTAAGAGGTTTTGGAGCTACAAGTTCTGGCTTGCCGGCCAGGTAGTCATGAATGTAGCCGACATAGTGATCTTCGGCTTGTTATTCAACAACATGGTGAACAGGAGTCTCATACCAGACTACATAAAGTTCGTGACACCAGGTATTCTATCCCTCGCGCTATTCATATCGAGCTTCAGCATTGGGAGGGAGGTTGGAGTCGAGTTGAGGAGAGAGGTGACAGACTACCTTTTATCCCTCCCTGTTTCAAGGTTGGAGCTGGTGTTAGGGAGGTTTGTGGGCGGGGCGTTTAGGGGGTTAATATACCAGTCCGGCTTCCTAGTCCTGGCCATGCTATTAGTCGGGCAACCCTCCCCGGCCGCGTGGCTCGTCATCGCTTATACTTCAATACTACTGTCTCTCGCAATGTCTGGTTTATCCATAGCATTGTCAACTGTGACAAGAGACTTCAACCTCCAGGCGACGATAAGGTCGGTCGTCTACTACATGTTGTTCTTCTTCTCGAACATCTTCTACCCAACCCAGGTGGTATCCATGAGATTCGGCCCACTAGCGCCTTTCGTAGCCTACTCGCCTCTTTCAATCGCCACTACACTCTACAGGTGGGGGTTCGGATACCTAAGAGATGTTGACGTAGTGTCAAACATGCTTCTACTAGGGGTGTGGACCATAGTCCTCCTAATACTATCCTCAGTAATATACCTGAGGAACCTCACTAGGAGAGGCTAATCATTTTAAACCCGTGATTTGAATCCTGTGTAAGTGGGTGTGCTTAATGTCGAAGAAGGAGAGAGCCGATAAGCCTCTCCCGGAGGAAATCTCTTTATCAAGTACGGATCTAACCAGTGAGCTGGTAAGCAAAGTTGAGAGGGAGATCAAGAAGGCAGAGGATCCCTATATAACCCCGTACACTATCTCGCAGAAGTACGGGATCAAAGTCAGCTCAGCCAAGAGGATCCTCAAGCTACTCGAGGGGAAGGGTTTAATACGGCTGGTCTCACACACGAGGAGGGTTAGAGTCTACAGGCCTGTGAAAGAGAGGAGCTAAGTCCCTTGAAGCCGGGTTAAGCCCTCCGGGATTATCCTCCGCGGTCACCACCACGAATCTACCTCTCCCTCACGCCGACTCCTGTAGCCGCGGGAAATTATATCCATGAGATCTAGACTCAAGCAATCCTCTTATTCCCCTAACCCTCAATACGTCACGCGAGAGGAGCAGGTGTAGACGGGAGCAAGTGGAAGCGTGCCGCCGCCGGGATTTGAACCCGGGTCACGGGCTCGAAAGGCCCGCATACTTGACCGGGCTATACTACGGCGGCTGATTTATTAATCGATGTAAAGGGGTTAAATCCCTTCGCATATCAGACGATACACTAGAATCAGATTTAAACTCCATCCAGCTAAATATAGTGGTTGGGCGGCGGTCGTCTAGCCTGGACTAGGACGCCGGCCTTCCAAGCCGGAAATCCCGGGTTCAAATCCCGGCCGCCGCACTATTCAATCT
>JAEMPJ010000062.1:0-29869 GCA_022759365.1 Thermogladius sp.
TCTCTACTGGTCTGCCCCCGCTGGGTTTAAGCATGGTTGTAGGCTTCTCCATGTACCCTCACTTGAAGCCGGGTGACCTGGTTGTGGGTGTCGCAACATGGGCTGGTGGCTTCGGGGTGGGGGATGTAGTGGTCTACTGCACGGGCGTGTTCCACTGCATTGTCCACAGGGTTGTCGAGGCTGGGGGCGGGGTCGTGGTGGCGAAAGGCGACTACAACCCGGCTCCAGACCCCCCGGTTCCTTTATCCGAGGTGAAGTATAGGGTTGTAGCCTCCATACCCCTGGAGGTATGGTTGCCAGCCCTCCTCCTCTTCCTATCCTCTGCTTTCATCCCCCTCTGGGATTTGAGGAGGCTCCTCGAGCCATTCAACCTGGAGGCCTCTCTATTCCTTTTCTTCATCCTGATATACGTTGTCTTCACAGCCGTATACATTATCAGGCAACCGCCTTTCAGGACAGCGCTTCCCACCCCAACCGTCGAGCTCAAGGGGTATGATTTAAGCGGGGACTACAGGAACCTGACTTTAAGGTACACGCTTTTGAACACGAGTTTCACGGGCGTGGAGTCGTGTAGCATTGTCGGGGAGGGGTTTAACACCTCCTGCCCCCGAGCCGTGATCCAGGGAGGCGAGGTAACCGTCTTCATCCCGGGGTGGGTCTACGAGGAGTTGTACTCGGAGGGCTTGAACTACTTCTACGTGAACATGACCCTCAGGCTCGACAAGGGGGTTTTAATCGGGTACTACCCCATCCACTTCACGCTGGAGAGGCCCTACGTTGCTATAGTGAACCACACCCTGATAGTCAACAACACGCTCCCAGTCCCTCTTAGAGGGGTTTCCGTGAACCTGACTTACGTGAACGAGACTTGGATGGGGTTGACTCATATAATAGAGTCGAGGGGAATCTACCTCAATGTATCCATCCCTCCTCTAAGCGAGTTCAAGCTAGACTTATGCGGGCCGCAGACTTATGTATACGTGGTGGTTTCCTACAAGTACAGCGGTGAGGAAGTAGTCTGGGCGGGCAGAGACTATGGTTGCAACCAGACCCGGGCTTGAAGGCAGGGGCAGGCTGGCACTATACGCGTCAAGCCTCTCAACCCTAGTATACGGGCTCCTCCTCATCCTCACGCTAACACTACCATTATACTATGTGACAGGTGTTCTAGAAGGCATAGTCGCCTTCTCCTACTACAGGATTACATACTACGGCTCGCTGATAGCTGTGGACGAGCTGGACCGCTCAAGCTACATGGCTATACCGCTAATAATCTCCGCCATCTACATGGCTGTGAGCAGCGTGAACCTTCTGACTGCCCTGATTGAGAGGGAGGATTATTACACTCCTCTCAGGTTATGCTTCACTGGCGGCTTGGTAGCCGTGGTCGCCTCTAGTGTGTTCATGGGCGTCTACAGCTACTACTTTGAGAGGGCTGTTTCATCCCTTGAAGTGAATTTAAACCAGGCTACCTCAGCCGGGATCCTAATACTAGGCGGCTCGAAGCTCAACCCCCTACCCTACACAATGCTCCTACTGAACCCCATGGTACACCTAGCTACAGGACTTATACCCCTCTTATCCACGACGGTCGCGCTCTACCTACACCACACCCGCCAGCATGCTGAGGCCACCTGAGGTATTTTTAATCGCGGATACCCCGGTGCTTCAGCTGGGAAACCTCTAGAATCTTCTATGAGGAGGATATCGCTGAGAGAAGATTATGCCTATTACTTGTTCGCCCTGGGGGTAGATGGGTTAATACCCCTCACAGTTAGGAGGAATGCTACGAAGCCTAGGAGGCCTATTACCGTGGTTACCACCACCTCGTTTAAGCCTACTCCAATACCCGAGTAGAGTAGCATGAACCAGCCTGCTGTGAAGCAGGCTAGGCCGAGTACTGTCTCCAAAGCCTTATTGCGGTAGGGTAGCTCCTTGTAGAACTCGGTGTTAAGCCACGGTAGCGTAGCCAGCGATACCCCTGTAAGCCATACTAGCATGCTGTAGCTGAAGTTGAATAATTTTAGTAGTGAGATAACGGGGAGTAGGTTTGATACAGCCATATAGCCCAATACCAGGCCGAATACCCCGAACGCAAGCACCACGTTGTTTGCGACCACTGGTATACCCCTAATACCTGTCACACGGGATAGGCTTGCCGGTGCTAGCCTATCAACTGAGAGAGCGTATAGTATTCTAATCGCTGAGAGCCAGATTGTGTAGGCTGTGTTAAGGAACCATAGGAACGCTGCTAAACCCCCGATGATGATTAGTGTTTTATCGCTTGTGAACAAAGAGAGGTAGACGAATAAGCTGGGAGGTATGAGGGGGCGGCCGCTCAGCTGCGCTAGCTGGTTCTGGTGGTGGTAGTAGAGGTAGGAGTAGGAGGCTATGAAGTCCACGCCCAGCTTCCCCTCCACTATAAACGGCACCAGGACATATAACGCTAGCACAGTGAGGAAGCCGGCGGTGTAGCCTCTAGTGTAGGATTTAGCGGGCTCCCTCACCTCCCCCGCCATGAAGCTAGCCGACTCCAAGCCGGCGTAAGCCCACAGTGATGCGATGAGAAGACCCATCGTCGCCTCTGCGAAGGGGGCTGGCTTCAACGGGGCGACACCTGAGAAGGCCGTGTTCTCCAAGATGCTTGGGGATAGCCCTGTGGCTTTATACCAGTTCTCTAGCAACCGGCTTGTATCTGAGGTGTAGAGGGCTAACGCGTATACTATTGTTACAGCTAGTGGAAATATCACAATTGGCGCCAGAACCCACTTCACCCTACTCACTCTCACCGTGGCTAGGAAGAAGAGTAGTAGGAGGATGAGTATTCCAAGGTAGAGCCCCACCAGAGGCGTGTCGAGGATTATGCCTATGTTTGTTAGGAGAGGATCCCCACTTGACAGCCCCGCCAGCAGTATGTTCGCTGCCAAAGCTCTCAAACCGTAGTAAACCAAGAGGCCCATGGAAAGGAGGCCCCCGCTCGCCACTAAATAGTACCAGATCGCCAAATAGGCTACCACGGGTGAAACCGCTCGGGAAATTAGAACGTAGGGTGCCGCAGGTCTCTGGATACTGAGGGAGATGTACATGAAGGCCGCGGCGATCGGTATGTAGATGAGACCTGAGGCAAGGTATGCTAGGACATTTGAGCCACCGTATAAACCTGGCGTCCCCAGGAGCTGGATTGAGAAGAAGGTGAAGCCTGAGGCCACAGGGTTCGCTACAACCCAGAGGAAGATGTCGAACCAGCTTAAACCGCGTTCAAGAGTGTAAATCCTCCACTTCTTAATCAAGCAAATCCCTTTTATGAATTAGGCAAGGAAACTTTAAAAACTAGGTGTCCGGGAGACTGTTTTTCAAGAACTCCTCGTACCCCTTCAAGTCTAGGAGGCCGTGCCCGCTCAGGTTGAACAATATCACCGGCTTCTCCCCGCCTCTAATCCCCCTGGCTATGTCGATCACAGCTTTAACGGCGTGAGCGCTCTCGGGTGCCGGTACTATACCCTGTAGCCTCGCGAACAGCACGCCCGCCTCGAAAACCTCCCTCTGACCGTAGGCAACCGGCTCAACCAGCCTGTGGTTGACGAGTATGCTGAGCGAGGGGGCTACACCATGGTATCTCAGCCCGCCTGCGTGGATGGGCGGGGGTACGAAGTCGTGGCCCAGGGTGTGCATTTTGAGAAGGGGTGTTAAGCCCGCTGTGTCCCCGTAGTCGTACTCATACCTCCCCTTAGTCATTGAGGGAACCGCCCTGGGCTCTACCGCTATGAACCTAGCATTAGTCTTGCCCTGCAACCTGTGCATCATGAACGGGTAGGATAGGCCCGCGTAGTTGCTTCCACCGCCGACCGCGCCCACAACGAAAGCCACGTCCTCCACGCCGACCCCTATCTCCTCCAGCTGTTTAATGGCCTCGAGCCCGATGATCGTCTGGTGGAGTAGGACGTGGTTCAACACGCTTCCAAGACTATACTTGGCGGCACCACCGCTGTTCACAACGTCCTCGATGGCCTCAGATATAGCTATCCCCAGGCTACCCGGGTGTTCGGGGTTCTCCCCGAGTAGCTTCCTCCCGAACGAGGTTATCGTGGAAGGGCTCGGGTAGACCTCAGCCCCATACGTCTCCATGAGAACCCTCCTCAGCGGCTTCTGGTAGTAGCTTGCCCTAACCATGAAGACCCTAACCCTAATACCCATGAGGCTGCCTGCCAGCGCTAGGGCGCTACCCCACTGTCCCGCACCCGTCTCAGTGCTCAGCCTTTCAACACCCTCCCTCTTATTGAAGAATGCCTGGGCTATAGCCGTGTTGAATTTGTGCGACCCCGCTGGTAGCACGCCCTCGTACTTGAAGTATATCCTCGCGCTCGTGCCAAGGTGCTTCTCGAGGTTCCTCGCCCTCAGCAGGGGCGTCGGCCTCCCCACCTGCAGGTAGTACTCTACTAGCTCGTCCGGGATCTTGATGAACCTCTCCTCCGAGAACTCTTGCCTAACAAGCTCCTTCGAGAACAATACCTCGAACATCTCCCTCTTAGCTATAGTACCGTCGGGGAGGAGGTACGGGGGTATTTTCTCGGGGAGGTCTGGGACTATGTTGTACCAGGACTTGGGTACGAACTCGGGTTTTTGAGTAGACCTTAACTCCATTCCAACATGATCTCACCTTGAGTCTCTATTTCGACGCCTGTCCCAGTTTAAAAGCTTTCGCTTTATAGACCCGCAATCCCTATTGGTGGTGTATGTGGTGTCCACATGGGGAGATACGGTTTTCTCACGGAGAAGCAGTTCGAGGTTTTAAAGCTGAGGCTCCAGGGGCTTACCCAGGCTGAGGTGGCCTCTAGGCTTGGCATGTCTAGGTCTGCTGTTGCTATAGCTGAGAAAAGAGCGTTGAGGAAGATCAAGCTGTGCGAGGAAACTCTAAGAGTCTACAGGGAGCTGAACGCTGTGAGAATCCTGGTTTTCGATGAGGGCACTAGGCTCGTGGACATCCCTGGTGTTATCATGAGCGAGGCGGATAAAGTCGGGTTGAAGCTCAGGGCCAGCTTCGACTACATTTTCGGTCTCATAAGGTTTAAAGCCAGGGGAGGCTACCCTAGGCTGAGGAAGAGGATCAGAGTCTTCTTGATGAGGGACGGCGGGGTCGACGTCGAGGGGTTAGAGTGAGATGGTAGGACTGTGGCTGTAGAAGACGCGGTGAAAGATTATTAACCCTCTCCAAGATTAAGAAGAATCTCTGCCTTGCTCGGGAAGGAGGCATGATCGTCTCGAAGGAAGCGCGTGAATTCACCGTCGGCATCCTGGGCTTGTCAACTGGTAAACCGCTTATCGTAGTGAACGAGCAGGACGCGTCTGAGATGGGTTTATCATTGCACTCGAAGGCCTACGTGAGGTCAGGGGAGAAGGCTACATATGCTTCTGTGACAACGACTAGGACGATGGTTCCCAGGGGAAGGGTTCTTGCCTCCCTGGAGCTTGCCGAGAAGCTCGGCTTGAAAGAGGGGTCACCAGTAGCAGTTAAGCCGGCCGGTCTCCCAGCCTCGTATGCAAGCCTCCTCAAGAGAATGAGGGGTGAGAGGCTAACATACAGCGAGATGTACTCTATTATAAGAGACATCGTCGACGGAGCCTACGATGAGGCCGAGATAGCGGCCTTCCTGCTGAGCCAGCAGTTCTACGTGCTGGATGAAGACGAGCTGTCAAGCCTAATCAAGGCGATGGTTGAGACAGGTGTCAAAGTCAGCTTCGACGAGCCGGTCTTCGACGAGCACAGCATCGGGGGAGTACCCGGCAACAGCAAGGTTGCTCTAATAGCTGTCCCAATAGTAGCATCGTTCGGTCTTCTAATACCTAAGACTAGTAGCAGAGCTATAACAAGCCCGGCGGGGACAGCCGACACAATGGAGGTTCTAGCCAGGGTAGACTTCACAGCCGAGGAGATAAGGGAGATGGCTAAGAAGACGAGGGGTCTACTAGTCTGGGGAGGCAAGCTCAACCTCGCGCCCGCGGACGATATATTCGTGAACGTGGAGAGGAAGCTGTCAATAGACCCGTGGCACCAGATGGTCGCGAGCATCCTGAGCAAGAAGCTGGCTATGAGTGTTGAATCGCTTGTAATAGACATCCCCGTGGGGAAGAAGGCTAAGATAGAGGAGCACGGGCACGCCGACCAGCTTGCTGGGCTCTTCATAAGGCAGGCGGCTAAGCTGGGCATGAGGATTAAAGTAGCCGTTACCTTCGGCGGGCAACCCATCGGCATGAGCGTCGGGCCAGCCCTCGAGGCTAGAGAGGCGTTGGAAGCGTTGATCAACAGGAAGGGCTCGAGGAGCCTGGTCGACAAGGCGATCTTGATAGCGGGTTTGACTATGGAGTTGAGCGGGAAGGTACCTCCCGGCCAGGGTGAGAACTATGCTAGAGAGCTGTTCACAAGCGGGAAGGCTTACGAGAAGTTCAAGGAAATCCTCGCGGCGCAAGGCGGCAACCCCAATATAAAGCCCGAGGAGGTGCCCGTGGGCAGGTACACGTACACCTTCAAGTCGCCTCTCGAGGGGGCTGTAACCTACATTGACAACGCTGCTGTCACAATGGTGGCTAGGGCTGCCGGGGCCCCATTCGACAAGGGTGCTGGAGTACTATTCCACGCTAAAGTAGGGTACAGGGTTAACAAAGGCGACCCCTTGTTCACTATATTCAGCAACAGCGAGGGGAGGTTGGAGGAGGCTATATCCCTCGCCTCGAAGTACCCTATGATAACAGTCGAGGGAATGCTCCTGAAAACACTCCCCTAAAACTTATTTGAATCAAAGGAGATTACTCTCCCCTAATACCCCGAGGTGTAGTCATGTACGATGTAGTCGTCGTCGGTGCAGGAGTAGGAGGCTTATACTCCTCGCTAGTGCTAGCTTCGAAGGGGTTCAAAGTAGCCCTTGTCGAGAGCAAGCCTAGGGGGAGAATCGGGGATAAGACCTGCGGCGACGCCATCGGCGTCCACCACTTCCAGCACATAGGCCTGCCAATACCCGAGAGCGTTGTAGACCACAGGTATAGGGGCGTCAAGGTCAAGAGCCCCAGCGAGGAGCACGAGCTCGTAGTCCCGGGTGAGGGTGTCAGCGTTAACAGGGTTAAGTTCGGTCAGTGGCTACTGAAAAACGCGTTGGACCACGGCGTGGAGCTCTACGATGAGCACACTCTCGTAGGCGTAGAGTTAAAGGATCAAGGGGTGAGTAGCGTGAAAGTCAAGAGGGTTGGCGGGGGGCTCGTGGAGCTCAAGGCGAGATACTACATTGACGCAAGCGGCGCCAGGCCATCCTTGAGGACGAAACTACCGCCAGAGTGGCCTATCGCAGAGAGGCCTTATGAGACGGACTTCAACCTCGCCTACAGGGAGGTTGTTGAAGTTGAGAAGCCGGTGGATGAAGCCGATGTACACTACGCTGTAATATACTTGAACACCACTGTAGCCCCGGGCGGGTACTGGTGGATGTTCCCCAAGGATAGAGGCGGGTCTATCGTGAACGTAGGGCTCGGCGTAATCGGGGGCTCCAGCTACAACCCCAGGCACAACTACGACAAGTACCTGAGGGGGAGGTTCAAGGGAAGGGTGTTGCACGCTGGAGGAGGGATAGTCCCCACTAGGAGGCCCCTGCCAACGATGGTTTGGAGCAACGTTGGGAGTGTGGGTGACGCCGCCTACACGGTGAACCCCGTCCACGGTGGCGGGATCGGGTCGACTATGGAGGCCGCCCACATACTGGCCACGCATCTAGCCAACGTGCTGGAGAGCGGTGAGCCCAACACGTATAACATGTGGGAGGTCAACTTGAAGTACCTTGAAGCCTACGGCGTGAAGCAGGCTGGGCTAGACGTGCTGAGGATGTTCCTCCAGAGGCTTTCAAACGAGGACTTCGAGTGGATTATAAGGAACAAGCTTGTGGACGGATCCTCCGTCTACGATCTAGGCGTGAAGGGGAGTCTAGGGGAGAAGGTCGTTGGAGCGATAAGCACCATGGTGAAACTACTGGGAAGGCCGAGCCTGCTAGGCGAGCTAAGGGTTCTGAGAATGTACATGAACAAGGTTGAAGGCCTATACAAAGAGGATTACCCGCGGAACCCTGATGAGATAAAAAGGTGGGTTAGCAGGGTTGAAGAACTATTCGACGAGTACGCGAGACTCATAGGCTTCAACAGGGGAGCAAGAGTTAAATGGTAGCTGTTGCAGGCGTAGACTTGAGTGGGAGCGAGCGGAGACCATCCGGCGTCGCCGTCCTCCACGATGGAGGGCTTTACGTAGACCGCCTCTACAGCGACGAGGAGATCTTGAGGAAGCTTCTCGAGTTTAACGTGAAGATTGTAGCAGTTGACTCCCCTCTAGCCCACAGCCCTTCTTTCAGGGATGTCGATAGATCCATGATAAAGCTAGGCCTCCGAGTACTACCACCGGGTTGGAGGGGTATGAGGATGCTGGTGGAGAGGGGTATTAAATTGGCTTCCAGCCTCTCAAGCCTCGGGATACTAGTCCTCGAAACACACCCTAGGAGCGCCCTCAAGACGAGTAAGTGTGGTAGCCTAAGCGAGCTGGCTTCAAAGATGGGTGTTCCCCAGCCAGGGAGGTTGAGTAGGGATGAAGAAGACGCGCTTATAGCGGCGTTCGTCAGCTTAAAGTTCCTCCAGGGTGAGGTAATAGAGGTCGAAGGGGCTGACGGGAGGATCTTCCTTTTACCCCCTGTCTGCTGACCGTCTTCATTTCACGGCGGAGGCAACCCTGCCGGCGACATAGTTTAGAACAGCCTTTTTATTGAAGAGGGAGAGGAGCCTCGTCGAGTAGGGTATTTGTATCCTAGCCCCGCTAGCGTACATGTGGCCTCCCCCGCCCAGCTTCAACGCGATCCTCCTCACGTCTACCCTCCTGCTCCGGAGACTTATCTTCCCATCAGCTGATGCCACGACAGCTATATCTCCATTGAACCTTGAGAGGAGGTATGCGGCTAGAAAGCTGTTTTCCACGCTGTCGCTCTCGAACGCCGTGACTATCCTCACGCCGTCCACGTCTCTAACCACCACCCCTCCGACATCAGATAGAGCCTTCAGCTCGGCGTCCATGACTTCCTCCACTCTCCTGGTGAAGCTGTTGGTCCAAGCTCTGCCCTTAAATATCTCCCTCATAACCTTCAACCTCCAGGAGTCGCTGTCCCTCCTCTTTATCAACCTGAGGTACCACCCTCCCCTCCAGTGGTCGAATGTCCACAAGTCGCCTGCGCAAACCCCTGGTACAAGCTCGTTTTCTATCTCGTAACCCACCCTCCCCTTTGCGAAGTACTTGTATACTACGCCGGTGGCGCAGGTAGAAGTGTCGAGGTAGAGCTTCACCCCGACCCTGTTGAGAGCCCTGACCCACTCCTCCTCCCAGAGGTGGTGGTCGAACCACTCGACAACTATATTCCTAGAGGTGAGCCCGGCTAGCTGTTCAACCAGCTTCGTGAACCCTGAGGGGTTGATGCCGAGGTCGATTAAGACAAGCCTCTCGACCTCCCGCAGGCTCTTCGACTCTTCCTCGAGCAACTCGTGGAGCCTGTAAGGCTCTGTGAAATAGATCAGGCTAGGCCACTGCGATAGCGCTAAAGCGTATAACCCAGCGCCGGCTACACCATCCGTGTCCGTATGAGTTATAATCCCGTACCCTGTCAACTAGCCCTCCCCTTGGGGCGAGGTCTTCGGGTTGCTTTTATAAAAAGAGAATCGGGTTCAAACTGGTTTAAACACTAGCTTCTCATAGAATTCCAGTAGATCTCTGACGAACCTAGCTGGTTGGTCGAGATACAACGCGTGGCCAGCGTTATCGTAGAATACCAGCTCGCTCCCCGTTGAGGATGCGAATTCTCTCAGCTCCTCTACATCCACTATATCGTCGTTCTCGCCGTATAGTATCCGGATCCTGGCCCTCGCTTTCCTGTAGTAGTCGAGGACCTCAGACACATTTACGGGCGCAACTAGTAGAAGCCCTGCAACAGGGTTTGACATGGCGTACTTTAATGCGGTGTAGCCTCCCAGGCTAGCTCCCACGACCATAGGGGGTGTCTCACCGAACACGGCTTTATACGCGTTCCTAGCAAAGGCAACGTTCTCCTCTATGCTCCTCGTGTGCTTGATGCACTTCGAGACCCTGCCGTACGGCATGTCTACCGAGATGTAGGGTATCCTCCTCTTATCCAACTCCTCTATCAACCCTATATCCCGCCACACGTCGCTTGTGAAGCTATACCCGTGGAGGAATAGGATCGGGATGCCGGGTCTCTGCTCGTAGAAAACCCTACACCTGTTGTCCCCGTACCCGAATATCTCCTCCCGCATATCCAACCCATTTTCCATTTTTAGACAAACAAGGTAATATCTCTACCGGGAAAAGATTTAATAACGGGAGGCGACATTAGAGAGCAAGGGCTTTGCTGAAAGTCAAAGTGCTAGACCACCCCTATATCCAAGTCGTCCTCACCACACTTAGAGACAGGAGTATTAAGCAAATCGAGTTCAGGAAAGCCATGGTTAGATTAGGCAGGGCAATGGGATTCGAGATAACGAGAGACTTCGAGCTCGAGGAGGTTGAAGTCGAAACCCCACTGGGGGTTAAGACGAGGGGGGTTAGGTTCAAGGACATGGATAGAGTGGTGATCGTGACTGTCTTAAGAGCCGGCATGCCGATGACGGAGGGCCTCATAAAGATATTCTACAATGCTAGGCAGGGTGTCGTCTCAGCTAGGAGGGTTGAGGAGAAAGGCATGTACCCCGACAAGTCCTTTGATGTGGAGATCACCTATGTCCGGCTGCCCACTATCACAAGGGATGACACGGTGCTGATCGTCGACCCAATGCTCGCCACGGGCTCTACTATAAGAGAGATCCTCAAGATCATCCTAAGCAGGAGGAAGCCGAGGAGGGTGCTGATCGTGGGGGCGATCGCCACACCGCTGGCTATAGAGAGGATCAGGCCTATAGTCGAGGCATACAATGTTGAGGCCACTATTTACACCGCCTCGATAGATCCAGAGGTCAACGAGAAAGGCTATATTGTGCCGGGGCTCGGTGACGCCGGGGACAGGGCTTTCGGAGAGTAGCAATGGAAGATGTAGAGCGGTGGGGTGTGGTTGAGTAGTAGGGCCTTAGTATTCGACTACGACGGTGTCCTAGCCAAGTTCGGTAGTGAAACGCCTCTACCTGGCATCATAAGGATTCTCGAGAAGCTCAAAGGCAAGTACAGAATTCTAGTAGCCTCGACGAGGAGCACTGAGTTTCTCGTTAAGCAGGTGCCGGTCGCAGACGGCTACATAGGGATCTGCGGACTCGAGATCCTGGTAAACGGGATGCTGATCTACCCTCTCAAAGCACTGGACAAGGCTAGGTCAAGCCTACTCGACGACCTTGCCGGTGCCTTGAAGACGAGTTGTCTCAGAGTAGAGTTGAAGAAGAACATGATGGGTTGGACAATGGGGTTGGCGATAAGCTGGAGAAGGTGTGCTGGGAAACCGGTGGATGTGATAAGCGTGGAGGAGAAAGCCGTTGAATCCGGCTTATACCTCTTTAGGTATCAACGCCCATTCCTCGAAATCTACGTCGCCGAGGCCAGTAAAGCCCGCGGGGTCTCCCTGGTGAGGAGACTACTTGGGTTAAGCTGGGTCTCCTACTTTGGTGACAGCGAGAGCGATATAGAGGTTTTCCCGGAAGTAGAATACCCTGTCTTCGTTAGGAACGAGTATAATCAGCACATGAGTCCGGGAAACGTGGTCGAGGTTAGACAGGATGACCTAGCAAGCTTCTTGGAGAGGTTGATCTAGCCGATGGTAACCTCTTCTATCTGGGCATTATTAGCCTCCACAGCCCTCCTCACTTCTCTCTCAACCTTTTCCACCATACCCCTTATCTTATCGCTAGATAAAGACTCCATGTAGACCCTTATCTTAGGCTCGGTACCGCTAACCCTGATCAAAATCCAGGATCCATCATCATAATCGTATCTCACGCCGTCCACCCTGTTCTCAGCAGTAGGCTCGCCTAGAAGATTCCTCAAAGAAGCCTCCAAGTCCTGGAAAATCGCTTTCAGCTTCTCGGCTGGTTTGATCTTGAAGCTCCTCCTGTCCCAGGGGTAGTCTCTGATGCCTCTTTCCTCAAGTATCTTCGCGAACCTCTTACCCTCCTCTACGACGACCTTGCCTATTATAGTGGCCTGGAGGATCCCGTCGACCCAAGGCCCCCACCTAGGGTATATCAGCTTCCAGGGCTCAGCCGCGACCACTACCCCGGGGTCCTCCTTGACTCTCTCATGTGTTTTACCGAGGATATACCGCTCTACCTTCAAGCCATGTCTCTCCGCCACCTCGTCTATAACCCTGCCTGTGTCAACGCTCACTACAACCCTCCCGCTAGCGCCACGAGCGAGCTCGTCGATGAAGAAGGCTATTATCCTGTCCTGCCTGATGAAGCCCTCCTCAACGTCAAGGACGGAGAGCCTGTCCGCGTCGCCGTCGTGGGCTAGTATTACAGCCGGGTTGACCTCGGCGTAGAACTTGAGATACGACTCCAACACGTCTTTCCTAGGCTCCGGCGCCCGGACTGGGAAGAAGCCGTCTGGGTTCGCGTTGATGGTGAGGGGTATAGCGCCAATCCTCCTGAGGAGGAGGGGTGTTATAGAGCCTGCTACACCGTTAGCTAAGTCGACGACAACCCTGGGAGTCCACGTCTTCTTGGAGGGTCTAGCGAGCTCGTACAGCTCCTCTATGTAGTCGTTGACCAACTCCGTCTCATAGGCGAATCCGCCAACCATCTCCCAGTCTAGGGGTTGAACACCTTTATCCACGTATTCTTCTACTACCCTCTCTAAGTCCCTTGTAAACTCGAAGCCCCCGGTATCGTAGAACTTCAACCCGTTGTATTCCGGGGGGTTGTGGCTTGCCGTCACGCTGACCCCGAGGCTCTTCCTCTTCCTAGCAGCGTACCCTGCCAGGGGTGTTGGGGCTAAGCCCAACAGGTACACGTCCACGCCTCCCGACATTAGCCCGGCTGCTGTGCTCAACGCTATTAGTGGGCTTGTGGTTCTAGAGTCGTGGACGATATACGCCCTCCGGGATAAACCTAGTTTGGAGACGGCTAGACCTATCTTGTAGGCTAGAACAGCGTTGATCTCGCTGGGATATCTCATCCTGATACCAGCGGTTCCGAATAATCTCAAGCAGACACCAACTTATCCAAATGGTATTACACGATAAATACCTATTTTTTGTATAACGACATCTAAATCCCACCCCTTCAATAGATTAAACCCCACACCCTTGATCGCGCGAGGGGGAGGGGGGTGTAACCTTTAAAAGACCCCCGGGGGGAATTAGTAGATAGGTGACTTGTATGCAGGCTTACGCTCAACATTTGAAGAGGGTTGTGGGGAAGCACGTTTACGGCGAGTTGTATGGGTGCGACCCTGATTTACTCAGCAACCCAGACTATCTTGCCAGCGTGGTTGTAGAGGCGGCTAAAGTAGGCAATTTCACGATCCTCGATTTAAAGACCTGGAAGATTGACCCCGGTGTCACGGTGTTCGCGGTGGTTTTAGAAAGCCATATCTCAATCCACACATGGCCCGAGTTATCCTTCGCCACAGTCGACGTCTACACGTGCGGTGAGAAAAGCGATCCTGAAGCGGCTTTCAGCTATATTGTGAGAGCGTTGAAGGCCAAGAGGTTTACGATGAGGACTTCCCCCAGAGACTACGAGGAGGGTTAATGAGTAGGATAGGGGTTATTGGAGGGGGGCCGGCGGGGCTCCTAGTAGCCTCCTTAACCAGGGATCACGAAGTAGTAGTCTTCGAGGAGCACCCTAGAGTCGGCTTACCAAGGCATTGCACGAGTCTTGTAGGCCGGTACACAGCCAGCTTCCTCTCCGAACTCCTGACGAGCAGGGTTGTGGGGCGGGGATACAAGAGGTTTATCTTCCACACGAGTCTAGGAGACTACACTGTTGAGTTCCGTGAAGAGATAGCTTTCTACTTGAGGAGGCCCCTACTCGAGGAGAAGCTAGCCGAGAAAGCCGAATCCCTAGGGCACGTGGTTAAAACCGGGGCGCGGGCTAAACCAGGGGGCCTCACAACCGTTAGGGCTGGTGAGGGAACCTACGTCTTCGACAAGCTCGTGGTGGCAGACGGCGCTAGAAGCGAGTTCTACACTTTTTTTCACGGTGTTAGGAGAGGGCTTTTATACGGTGTCCAAGCGTTTGTAGGACACGACGGCGTTGACGACGCTATCCACGTGGATTTCACCCCTGGGAAAGCTTTTTTCTCATGGTTTCTCCCGCTGGATAGCGATCTAGGTATCGCAGGCTACATCACTGGAAGGCATCTGGCAGACCCGGGGATTATGTTGCGGAGTGTCTCCAAGAGGATGAGAGTCCCTTTTAAGAGGGTTTTCCGGTTTTTCGGGGGTGTTGTCGTCGAACCGGGGTTTATCTCGAGACCCCATATAGGTGGAAGGGTATTCTTCATAGGCGACGCCCTCGGGTTAATTAAACCCTTCACCTACGGGGGTCTATACTACATAGTGAGGCTTGCGCCTAAACTCGTTGAAGCTATCGGAGGCAGGCCGGAGACCTACGTTAGAGAAGTTGAGAAACTAGCTTCCTTCAACAGAGCTGAGTCTATCCTAGCCTCAACCAAGACTCGGCGGCTATTATCCCCCGTGTTCTTGAAGCTCATAACCTCAAGCGGGTTATTCAACTACATGGACTACGACGAGCACTATAAGCTAGCAGTTAAGTCCATTATATCACCCCTACTCCTCTATCCCAGCCTTGTGAAAAGCATTGCAGAGGGGCTTGGAAAGCAATAAACCTGCTTCCAGAACCCTCGGTGAGATTTCTAGGGAGACGTCTAGTTTCTTCACAGAGATACCGAGTATGAGGGCCCGCTCTATCACACCCTGCTTCAACAACATGTCTATGACAAGCCTCATGGGTAGGCTGTGTGTTGTAGGGATAGTGTAGTCAGACGCTTCCTCCGGGTTGACCAAAACTACATCGCCTTCATCGAGCTTGTCCGAGTACACGGCGTCTATTATCAGCAGTGTCCTCGGTTCAGCCTCCTCGATCTCTTGGATGCAGTTCTCGAGACCGTACTCGCATTTAACGCTGGGAAACCCGCATTTAGAAAGCTCCTCGCATACAACTAGCCCTATCCTGTCATCTCCCCTTAGAGGGGAGCCTACGCAAGCGGCAAGCGTTTTCTCGAGGTCTACCTCTTTCAAAAAACCTGGTTTAATCGAGGTCACCGCGGCGCGTTACTCGCCTTCCTCAACAACTCCTCCCAGGCGGCGTCAACCAGCTCCTGGAGCTCCTTGACGAGGTGCTTGTTCTCGGGCTTCAGCAAGTGCCTGAACCTGCCCTGTAGCTCCAGGTACTTCTCTATCGGTTGCTTCAACTTGGGGTTCCTGGCGATCGCCAGGCTCCTGTCTGTGAGCATGTAGCCTGATTGAGGAGTCCACTCCCACAACGGGAAGTAGCATGTGTCCACTGCCCTCCTAGTCACCTCGAGTGTGAGGGCTGTATCATGCCTCCAACCCCTGTCGCAACTACTCAGCGTGTGTATGAACGCTGGCCCCTCAACCTCGATGCCCTTCCTAACCTTCTTCATAAAGTCCATCCAGTGGGCTGGAGTCGCAGTAGCCACGTAGGGTATCCTGTGCGCGACCATTATCTCGGCGATAGGCTTCTTATTCTCCATTTTACCCGGTAAAACCGAGCCCACAGGCGAAGTCGTAGTCCAGGCGTACTTGGGTGTCCCAGCACTCCTCTGTATCCCGGTGTTCATGTATGCCTCGTTATCGTAGAGTATGTAGAGGAAGTCGTGGCCTCTCTCAGCGGCGCCGCTCAGCGACTGCAGGCCGATGTCGAATGTCCCCCCGTCGCCAGCGAAGACAACTACATCAACGTGGTCATATGGTAGCCTACCCGTCTTCTTCAAAGCTTTAAGAGCTGCTTCAACACCCGAGGCCGTGGCCGCAGCGTTCTCGAACGCGTTGTGTATCCATGGCACAGCCCAGCTAGTGTAGGGGAAGATCGTGGATGAGACCTCGAGGCAACCAGTCGCTGTCACAACAATTGTCGGCCCCCTGAACGCGAAGCTGGCCAGCTTGACGACGATCGGGGCCGCGCACCCGGCGCACAGCCTGTGGCCTGGTAGCAGGGCAGGCCTCCTCGTCTCCGCTAGTTGCCTCAGGTTGAACACTAGAGGCATCTCTTTCTTCTCCCCGGGCTCGAAGATCCACAGCTTGTAGGCTGGCTCGCCCTTCTTAACCGGGAACTCGGGTAGGGTCTTCACGACCATCCCAACCACCTCACTCCCTCACACCAAGATACCTTAGCCTTGGTTGAACCAGGCCGGTCTCAAGCTCCTTGAAGAGCCCTTTAACCATGTTCTCCACCATGTCCGGCACCAAGTCCCTGCCTCCTAGGCCGTAGATGTAGTTGACGAGCAGGGGCCTCTCCTTCAACTCGTATAACGCGGTGTTGACCTCGAGGAACAGCGGCCCATAGCTCCCTGGGCTGATGCCCTTCTCCATTACCGCCACGAGCTTGGCGTTCTTCAGCTTGTCAGCGATGTCCTTGAAGGGGAATGGCCTGAACATCCTGAGCTTCAACAACCCTACTCTCAGCCCCTCGCGCCTAAGCTTCCTCACCACACTCCTCATTGTGCCGGCTCCACTGCCCATTGCTAGAAGTATAATATCCGCGTCTTCTATGCCGTACCCGTCCATGATGCCGTCGCCATACCTCCTGCCAGTCAGCTTAAACCACTCCTCGTTAACCTCCCTGACGACCTCCGGCACGCTTTTCATCGCTTCAACTTGCTGAACCTTATGCTCGAAGTAGTAGTCGTATAAGTCTAGGTTGCCGAAGCTTAAGGGTCTAGCCGGGTTTAAAGCCAACGGCACCTCCTCATCGAAGTAGTCTACTTTAACCTTGCTGACCCTCCTATAACCTCCCAGGAACTCGCGGACGCTCTCGTCGGGTAGCATGTAGATGTTCTCCAGCGTGTGGCTTAGGAAGAAGCCGTCCAGGTTCACCGCCACGGGTAGGAGAACCCTCTCGTCCTCAGCTATCTTGAAGGCCTGTATTGTAGTGTCGTACGCCTCCTGCACGTTCTCGGCGAACAGCTGGATCCAGCCTGCGTCCCTCATCAAGTAGGCGTCGCTGTGGTCGTTGTGGATGTTGATTGGGGCTGAGAGAGCCCTGTTAGCCACCGCCATCACGATAGGTAGCCTGAGGGCTGAGGCTATGTAGAGTATTTCAACCATTAGCGCGAGGCCTTGCGAGGATGTAGCCGTGAAGACCCTCGCACCAGCGGCTGCCGCACCAACGCACGCGCTCATAGCCGAGTGCTCTGATTCGACTGGGACGAAGACAGTGTCAACCTCCCCGTTGGCCACGAACTCGGAGAACTTCTCCACTATAATGGTCTGCGGGGTGATAGGGTAGGCCGCTACAACGTCCACGAGGCTCTGCTTGACAGCATAGGCTACCGCTTCGTTCCCGTTAACGGTCATTAAAACCTGCTTCTCCACCGGGATCTTAGGCTTAACCAGGGCTTGAGCCATAGAGCACACCCCTACGCCTCGGGCACCATGGAGATGGCTTTAACAGGGCACTCGTTCGCGCATATCCCGCAACCCTTACAGTAGTCGTAGTTCACCACCACGTTCTCCCCGTCCCACACGATAGCCATATCAGGGCAGAACAGCCAGCAGAGCATGCACTTCGTGCACTTGTTGTAGTCGATGACTGGTTTAAGAGCCCTCCAGTCACCGGTCTTGTAGTCTGTTGATAGGCGGAAGGCCACGCCGCCTTTAGGTAGGCTCCTCCAACCAGCCTGCTGAGCCATCTACCTCACCTTCACCGTCGAGTCATAGGCTCTCTTGATTAAATCGATATTCTTCTCTGCCACAGCGCCTCTAAACCTCTCCCTTACAGCTTTCTCCAGGCTACTCCAAGAAACGATCTCCGAGGCCTTCATTAGACCACCCAGCATAGCCGTGTTAGTGATATTGGCTTTAAGGATCTCGAGCGCCAGGCGTGTCGCGGGAGTCGTGTAGACCTTTACGCCTCGAGGAGTCTCCCCAAGCTTCTTGAACAACTCCTCCTGCCCGCCCGTGTAGTTTAGGATCACTAAACCCCCCTCTTTTATGCCGGAGAGCACCTTCGGGGATATCAGGCTGTCGTCTAGGACTACAACTACGTCGGGGTTGTACACCATGCTGTGAATCTCAATGGGCTCATCGCTTATCCTCGTGAACGCCAGCATAGGGGCGCCGGACCTCTCTGGCCCGAAAGCTGGAAAGCTCTGGGCGAACTTCCCATCCAACGCCGCTGCCATCGCAAGTATGTTGCTTGAAGTCCAAGCGCCTTGCCCTCCCCTACCATACCACGTGATCTCTATGAGCACGCCAGACACCTCGCCTTCTCCTAATCACGTATCCCACTATAAAACGTTGACTCCCATCCCGCCGCCTTCATTTCATAGATGCCGTCTTCTTAATATATTTGTATAATTATCTGGTACACAAGTGTTGAAACAGGGGTGGTATTACTATTAAAAACAAACAGGGGATATATTATAATACTGCGTGGTGCTTTTTATGTCGGAGGCGTTGCTGAGGGAGGTAGAGGAGTACAAGGGTGGCAGGTTTACAATCACGGTTATAACCGACAGATGCAAGGAATGCGGGTTTTGTATAAACGTTTGCCCTGTGAAAATACTGGTAAAAAGCAGTGCTGAAAACAAGTATGGCTTCAGGCCTCCCACAGTCACAAACCCCGAGAAGTGTATTGGTTGCAGGCTATGCGAGTACATGTGCCCTGAATTCGCCATCTTCATCACGAAGGGTGAGGGGGGTTGAAGAGAGAGTTCCTGTCAGGTAACAGGGCGGTTGCAGAGGCGGCTCTCCTATCAGGTTTAAGGTTCTACGCGGGCTATCCCATCACGCCTGCCTCCGACTTAATGGAGTACCTTGCCGAGAGGCTACCTAAGGTGGGCGGGATCGCCGTTCAATTCGAGGATGAGATAGCGAGTATAAACGCGGCTATAGGCGCCTCGTGGGCTGGTGCTAAAGCTATGACGGCTACGAGCGGGCCGGGCTTCTCTCTAATGGCGGAAGGGATCAGCCTGGCAGTGGCCACTGAGACGCCTCTCGTGGTAGTGGACATTATGAGGGCTGGGCCGAGCACGGGTATCCCAACGAAAACCACCCAGTCAGACGTCTACCAGGCACGCTGGCTCGCCCACGGCGACTATATCCTACCAGTCTTCGCTCCTTGGAGCGCGCAGGACTCATACGATCTGACGATCAAGGCTTTCAACGTGTCGGAGAAGCTCAGGACACCTGTAATCCTGCTCTCAGACGCCGTGATCGCGCATATGTGGGAGACCCTCTACACGAGAGAGCCGGGCGAGGTTGAGATCGTGAGCAGGAAGAAGCCGGTAGAGCCCCCCGAGGAGTACAAGCCGTATAAAGCCGGGGAAGACCTTGTCCCCCCGATGGCTGTCTTCGGTGAGGGTTACAAGGTTATCGTGGAATCACTAGTCCACGATGAAGCGGGTTACTATAGGCAGGACACTAGGACGTATCGTGAAATGGTTACGAGGCTTAGGGAGAAGATCATGAGGAATATAGGGGTAGTCTACGAGCATGAAGAGTACTGGCTAGAGGACGCTAAGATTATCATCGTATCCTACGGCTCAACAGCCAGGATGGCCTACCCTGTCGCGAAAAGCCTCTTGAGCAGGGGCCTGAGAGTGGGCTTCCTCCGTTTGAAGACCCTCTGGCCTCTCGACGAGGGTAAGCTGTCGAGCGCTCTCTCGAAGGCAGATAAAATTATAGTGGTCGAGAACAACACGGGCAGGATCTACTATGATATAGCGAGGATAGCCGGCCGAGATAGGGCCAGGTTCTCCCCTATCCTGACAGTCGACCCGCCCGGGTTCAACGAGGTTTTGGAGGCTGTTTCGAGATGGCTGTAGCGAAGAAGGTTATTCACCCGTTAGACAAGTACTTGAGGAGCGATAGGCTACCACATATATGGTGCCCGGGATGCGGGATAGGCATCGCTTTAGCCGCCATGTTGAGGGGTATTGACAGGAGGATAAGGGAGGGGAAGCTAGATAGGAATAAGCTGGTGTTCGTGACAGGTATAGGTTGCTCAGCTAGAGTATCCTTCTACGTCGACTTCGACTCAGCCCACACGCTCCACGGAAGGGCGATCCCCTTCGCGACAGGGGTTAAGCTGGCTAACCCGAGCCTTGAGGTCATCGTGGTGGGGGGTGACGGCGATATAGCTGGGATAGGCGGCAACCACCTACTCCACGCGGCGAGGAGGAACATGGACTTGTTTGTTGTCATGATAACAAACTTCGTGTACGCCATGACCGGAGGCCAGCTAGCCCCTACGACACCTCTCAGAGTCTACACTACGACCACCCCCTACGGGAACCCTGAGCCCCCTCTAAACGTCATCAAGCTTGTCGCAAGCCTGAACGCAAACTACGTGGCGAGGGCAAGTGTTACAACACCTCACTACATCGAGTCTTTCACCTACAAGGCGCTTGGAATGAAGGGTTTCAGATTCCTCGAAGTGGTGAGCACGTGCCCTGAAGTATACGGGAGGCACATAGGCTTGAGAAACCCTGTCGCAATGCTGGAGGAGTTGAAGAAAAGGGTTATATACAAGGCTCACCCTGTTGTAGACGAGTCCGACATAGACTGGGATAAAGGGATTGTCATAGGAGAGTACGTTGTCAGGAACAACCCATCATACCTAGACCTAATCAAGAGGGGTTGACGCCTGTGAGAAGAGAGATACTTATAGTGGGGAGAGGAGGGCAGGGGGTTCTACTACTCGGGAGGCTCCTAGGCCTAGTGGCATCAAGGTACCTGAACCTATACACGTCTGCCTCAGAACACTACACGTCGGAGACGAGGGGAGGCGAGAGCAGGGTTGACATGGTTATAGCGGACAAGCCAGAGGAGGTCTACGATTTCGCGGGGGTTTCAAAACCCTACTTGATGATAATCCTCTACCCGTACAACATAGGCGAGTACTTGAAGCTGGCCAGGGAAGACACCTACTTGTTCATCGATAAGACCTTCTACCAGGGGGAGGTTTCAACACCCGCCCGGGTCTACGCGCTGGAATACACGAGGCTGGCCGAGAAGATCCTCAACGATACCCGTGTCGCGAATATACTTCTGCTCGGCCACGTCCTGAAAGTGACGGGGATCATGCCCCTAGAGTACGTTAAGGCCGGGATAGCGGAGTTGTTGAACCCAAGATACCACGAACTAAACTTCAGAGCGCTTGAAGCTGGCTTCAACTTGCCAGGCTAGACCCTACCCGTTGCTACTTCATCATTGGGAAAGGTATCACTTCTTTTATCGATGAAACCCCCGCCAACACCATGCTCACTCTGTCCAACCCCACGCCCAGGCCCCCGGTCGGGGGCATACCGTACTCCATCGCCTCGACGAAATCCCAGTCGAAGGGGTGGGCTTCCTCGTCGCCACGCCTCCTCCTCTCCTCCTCCGCCTTAAAGTACTCTGCCTGCAACACGGGGTCGTTCAACTCGGTGTAGGCGTTCGCGATCTCCAACCCGGCTATAAACAACTCGAACCTCTCCGCTAGCTCGGGGTTGTACCTGTGGGGCTTGGCCAGGGGGGAGGAAGACCTTGGGTAGTCCATTACGAACACCGGCTGGATAAGGTGCCTCCTGCCGACGAGCTTATCGAATAATTTGACTATCGCCCTACCCCTGTCGTAGCCACCGGCCAGCTGTATGGAGTTCTTGGCTAGGAGATCCCTTATCTCCTCGTCGCTCAACCTCTCTACATCCACCCCGGCGAACTCCCTGAAAGCGTCATACATCGTGATCCTCTTGAAAGGAGGCGTTAAGTCTATTCTCTCCCTCACCTCGCCCACTGGAACCTCGACAACCCTCTTCCCAACGACTTTCTCGGCTAGGTGGCTTATCAATTCCTCTGTCAGGTTCATTATATCATTGTAGTCCGCGTAGGCCTGGTAAGCCTCCATCATCGTGAACTCGGGGTTGTGCTGCGCGTCTATATCCTCGTTCCTGAAGACCTTGCCTATCTCGAATACCTTGTTGAAGCCGCCTATGATAAACCTCTTCAAGTGGAGCTCGAGGCTTATCCTGAGATACCAGTCTACTCCAAGCGCCCACACGTGTGTTTTAAAAGGCCTTGCCTCGGCTCCACCATATATCGGCTGTATGACAGGCGTCTCAACCTCGATAAACCCCTTGCTCCACATGAACTTCCTCGTCTCCTCTAAAACCCTGAACTTTATCTCCAGGATCCTCCTCACCTCCGGGGTCATCATTATATCCAGGTATCTCTTCCTGTACCTGACCTCGGGGTCGACAAGCCTGTGACCGTATTTCACGGGCGGAGCCCTCAAGCTCTTGGCCAACAACTGCAACCCCCTCACCTCCACGGTCAGCTCCCCTCTCTTCGTCCGGTAGAGGACTCCCTTCACATTTATGAAGTCCCCTAAGTCAACGTACCTCGTGAAGAAGTCGAATATCTCACCGGTCTTGCTCTTATCTATGGAAGCCTGTATCCGCAGCCCGTCATCTATTATGTCGAGGAAAACCAGGCCCCCATGCCTGCGGACACCGGCCACCCTCCCAGCTAGAGCCACCTCAGCGCCTTCAACAGGGTTCTCAAGTATGCTCTTCAAACTCTGGGGCTGGAAGATCGGCTTGTGAGGATAGGGGTTTATGTTCTTAGACAGCAACTCCTCCCTAATCCTCCTCCTGTACTCCACTTCACCGCTCAACGCTACACCCCTCTCCGCCATCAAATCGAAGGTAAGTGAACTGGACTGAAGTATTAAAATCCTAAACACTATTTAAATAGTAGTAAGGGCCGGTAGCTCAGCTGGAAGAGCGCCGCCCTCGCACGGCGGAGGTCCCGGGTTCAAATCCCGGCCGGTCCACTATATAAATTCTTCCGACATATAGTATTAGTGGTACTAACAGGTTGGGATGAGTTTTTGAGCTCGGAGGAAGAGATTTACAACCTGCTCACAAAGCTGAGGATAGACTACTCGAGGCTAGAGCTACTCAAGGACTTGGGCGCCGAGGCAAATCTACTTCTAAGGAGCAAGCTCACTAAGGTGGTGAAGCTCGGCTATGAGGATATCCTGAATATAACCTCCATTAGCCCCGAGAAGGATGTCCTGATCACAGTCAGGTTGGAAGACTACAAGTTTACGATATACGTGGAGAGAGGCGTCCTAGTATCCTCGTCTATGGTTAGCTTAAAGGAGTCTTCGACAAGAGTGGCTGGTTTAAAACCGTTAGTCGTACTAGCTTTAACGGCCAGGGAGAAGCCTGTCACAGCATACGTATACGAGGTACTACCCGTGGTAGAAGAAGAGAAGACCAGTCAGGTTCCCGAGAAGGAGAAGGCTGAAGCACCGAAGTCCCCCCAAGCTACGCCTCAGCAATCTCTTCTCGCTGTTCAGGCCGAGAAGGTGAGGAAGTTCAGCGAGGAGCTTGAGAAACTCGTCTACGACTACGCCTCCTTAAACGGGTGCAAGGTCTTGTCTTACAGCCTCTCGCCTTCTAAGGGAGTCCTCTACGTCAGGGTGACCGTGAAGAAGGGTGGTTTTATGAAGAAGTGCGAGCACCTTAAGTTAAAGGAGGCTGTTGAAAGGGACGTGGACGTCCTTATGGCGAAGCACGATATCAACATCCCCGTCAAGATCATTGTTTCTCTTGAGTAGTCTCCTGGGGGATCCCCTGCGAGGTTATCTCAATAGTCTTCTCAACCTCCACTGGAGCCTTCTCGCTTATCTTCGGCGCCTCGATGTGAGCTTCCTCTAACTCGCTTAGAGCCCTCTTGTAGACGCCCTCCGGGTCACGGTAGTACTCGAATATGATCCCCGAGACATCCCACGCATCCGTGATACCCCTCATCCTCATCCAGTTTAGAATAGTCGTCTTCCTCTCAATCTCAGAGAGGATGTCCTCGAAGTCTAGGCCCCTCTTCTCAGCTATATCCCTCAAATGTATGCTCTTAGACAGATCCACTATGAAACTGTCGGTTCTCGGATCCCACTGCGCTATCTTAATGTATTTATCCGCATCCTCGACTTCTTGAACCACTGTAACCCTCCTCCTAACAGAGACCACGCCCTTCTCAACCCTCGTTAAAACCCTTTGGATATGGAGGAATACGTTCATCAACTTCATGTAAGCCGGGGGTATGTTCATAGGTGGGCTCGTCAACCTCTTGATAGCGTAGTCGAGCGTCTCCGCGTGGATTGTGGAGAGGCCTCCGTGACCTGTCGCCATACTCTGGAATAGGACGAAGGCCTCCTCCCCTCTAACCTCACCGACGATGATGTAGTCTGGCCTATACCTCAAGCTGAGTTTAACCAGGTCGTAAAGCCTCACACTGGTGCCGACGCTCTGCCCCACGACAAACGTCTCTCTACTAGTCAACTGAACCCAGTTCACGTGTGGGAGGTTCAACTCAGGTGTATCCTCTATTGTTACGATCTTCCTACCCGGCTTTATGAAAAGCGAGATAGCGTTTAGGAGAGAGGTTTTGCCTGCACCAGTACCCCCGGCAACCATAGCTGTCTTGCCGTGCTCTATCATAGTCCACAGGTATGCGCCAAGCATCGAGTCTATGACCTTGCCTTCGATCATCTCGACAATGCTAAACGGCTTCTCCCTGAACTTCCTTATCGTGAAGGTTGGGCCTTTAACCGAGACCTCGCGGCCGAAGGTAGCAGCCAACCTGTGTTTCTCCGGGAGCATTGCATCCACGATAGGGTATGCTACACTAATGTGCTTACCAGACATGTGGGCAAGCTTCATGACAAACTCGTTTAGGTAGTCTTCGCTCAGGAAGACAAGGTTTGTCGGTATGCTCTCAAACTTCTTATGCCAAATGAAGACTGGCGTCTTCACGCCGTTACACGAGATGTCCTCTATGTTGGGATCCCTCATCAAGGGGTCTATGGGCCCGTAGCCGAGTAGGTTCCTCTCAAGGTAGTACATCAGCTTGATTCTCCTAGCACCCACGAGGCCGAGCTTCTCCTTGTACTTCTCGGCTATCCTCTGTATCTCACTGTAAACGTATTCACGGAGGTCTTTCACAGCACCGGGCATAGGAGGGGGTCTAATCTCATCCATTACAATATCTGTGAGCTTGCTCAAGACCTGCCTGTCTTCTTCCGTTAAACCGAACTCCTCGATGAAGTACATTAAGCCTTCCCTAGTCCCCGCAATGGAGACCTTGACGAAGGGCTTGTACACGTAGTAGGAGTCCAAAATCTGGGCCCCTGGTTCCCTGGAGAGTAGTTGCAGAGGCTCTTCAACAGGAGTTAAAGCCTTAACTATCTCGCCGAACTCGCTCTTAGACTTACCAAGCTTTAAACCGGGAATATTAAACCTGATTCTTGGCAAAACACCACTCTAGCATACTTTATTTTGATTTAAACCATATATAAAAGTAGTTGTAGAAGCTTTAATAAGTGTAGGGTTGTTTTCATGGGTTTCCTAGACAAAATCTACAAGTGGTTTGAACCACTCGGCCAACGAGTGCTCGACTCATATCCTTCCCTCGCCATATCGATCAAGAGGTCGGATCTCCACATTCACCCACCGGTTTATGCTTCACTACTCGTCTTCTCAGTCTTAGTATCAACTGGTATAGCCCTAGGCATCCTCATAGTCGCTATAGCATTGAAGCTCGTCGTCCTCGCCGTGGCCTCCGTCGCGCTCCCAGCCCTCACATTCTTCGGCTTCGTAATCTACCCTAGCATGAGGGCCTCCAACAAGTCCTCGTCCATTGAAACCGAGTTCCCCTACACTATGAGCTATCTCAGCGTGCTTGTTCAAAGCGGTATGAGCCCCTATGTCTCCTTCGAGAGGATTGCTAGAAGCGGGAAGATCCTGCCCCACAGCGCTGAGCTCGGGCAGAGGTTCACCCTACTGGTAAGGGTTCTCGGCAAAGACCCGTTGACGGCATTCAGCATGCTGGGGGAGAGGTCGCCGAGCCCCATCGTTAGGGATGTCCTCACAGGGTATGTCACGACTGTGAGGGCGGGCGGGGACGTCATAGACTACTTGAACAAGAAGGCTAGGGCGTTGTTCAACGACATGCTCGTCAAGATCAAGATCACCGCGGATAGACTTGGAGGGCTCCTGGAGTCCTACCTAGCCGTAGTCCTGTTGACCCTCCTCACCATGACCATAATGTACTTTGTTACGCAAAGCTTCGCGGGCGTCATCCCCTTCGGGCTCACCGGCGGGAGCATGTTCCTGCTCCTCTACATTCTAATGCCACTCCTGTCCTTCGCAGTGATATACTTCGCAGACCTACTCCAGTTCAAGGAGCCCTGGATGGATTGGAGGCCCTACATAGTAGCACTAGGCGTAACCCTACCCGTGACCGCGCTGCTGATGTTCTTCGGCTGGATCCTCTACACGTCTCTACCAGTATACCACCCGCTTAAATCAAACCCCGTGTTATCTGGGATGTACGAGCTTTTAGTCTGGCCGGCCAAGCTCTACAACCTACCCGGCTACACCTACGGGAGCATAGCGCTTGGGATGGCCTTGATATACGGGACAATCCCCGCCGCCATATACTACGAGCATGTGTCAAGAGAGTACAAGATCGTTAGCGGGATCACCAGGTTTATCAGAGACCTAGTCGAGGTTAGGAAGACTGGTTTATCCCCTGAGAGGAGTATACTGGAGCTGAGCAGGAGGAACTACGGCGTCTTCACAAGCTATCTTAGGAAGATGGCCCTAGAGCTCGAGCTGGGGATACCGCTGAGCAGGATAATAGACGAGCTACTGAGGAAGATCAAGGTTTGGAGGGCTAAGGTCATGCTGTATATGCTGACGGACTCGATAGAGGTCGGGGGCGGGAGTATAGAAGTGTTGGAGTCGCTGGCAGGGTTTGCTGAGAGCGTTGAGGCAATGGATCTGGAGAAAAAGCGGAGCCTGAGAACCCTGATGATAGTCCCCTACATGGGCGCCATTCTATCAGCTGTGACAGTGATATCGATGACCGGATACATGGGGCAACTACCTGTGAGCGTTGGAGCTTACGAGGCCGCTGCCAGCCAGGTTCTGCCGAGCATTGTCCTAAACACCTATGTTATGGGGCTCGTCGCGGGTAAAGTAGCCGGCGAGTCCACGGCCTCGGGCTTCAAGCACGCCCTGATCCTGACGATCGCCA
This sequence comes from Thermogladius sp., assembly GCA_022759365.1. GTDB lineage: Archaea > Thermoproteota > Thermoprotei_A > Sulfolobales > Desulfurococcaceae > Thermogladius. Next base: position 27,297 of record JAEMPJ010000062.1, read on the forward strand.
CAGTACTATCCTTCGCCCTAACCCGCCTCCTCGGCGTCGGGATCACTGCATCTACCGGTGTGTAGGTTGAGGGGTTTAAGCGAGCTTGTTTCAACTATCATAGTATTTTCTGTGGTTCTAACAATATCTGTATCAGGCTTCCTATACGCTATGTACTACTTAGACCAAAACCAGGCTGCTGTAGAGTACGGTTTCATCAAGTCTGTCTTCAGGAACATTGCGGTAACAGACATCGACCATGCTATTAGGCTCGACTACAGGTACCCCTACAACTATGTCGCAATTGGCTACAAGCTCACCTCCACCAACGTGACGTTCGTCATAGGTAATACAACTATAACCTTCTTGAACACCACTTGTCTCACAGCAAGCGTCAGGAGACCCCTAGCCCAGGGCTTCAGCATGGTCTACGGCGTGAACAAAAGCATAGTGGAGTCGGACACCCCCTACATGCTTGTCTACGAGTACTACGAGAGCGGGGCCACTACACTAGTGTTAGACCCCTCGCCGATCACGTTTAAGGTGGTATACGTTAATTCAACCCAAGGCACCTATACCATACTGTACTTCACGCTCGTGAATTTCACAGGGCTAAACAACCCCGCCGGGCCGCCCGAGATCTATGGTCAGGGTTATATGGTTGTGAAACACGATCCTTCAAAAGACCTCTACTTCAAGTACACTAATATCACTACAGTCGCCGTCTACATAAACGGGTTGAGGCAGAGTCTCCCCCAGGACATCCTCAACGCCCTGTCGTCATCAGCCAGCGGTGTTGAAGTCGACGTCAGGGTTTTAAGAGTAGGCGTCATGGCGTCGTAGGAGTAATGTAAAATTATTAACCCGCTTAAACCAATAATGTAGTAGTTGCCCAGCGAGGAGTCTTATTTTGAGGTCTTTCTCCGATGTTTTAGCAAGCGTGATTATGACAGGGGTTCTAATAGGCCTCCTCATAGTTACACTAGCATACTCCTACCTCGTCGGCTACCAGAACACCTATGAGGCGGAATACCTCTACTACAGGCAACTCATGCTCAGCCTCGCCACAGACATCTACTTTGTATTAAACGGGGGCGAGTACACGGTTACATACCCCTCCTCCACAATGAGCCTGGGGTATAGGGCCGCTGGTTTTATAAGAGTATACGTGAACTCGAGCAACAACCCCTCGGCCGATATACCCTGCTACACTATCACAGCCGCCTCGTACTCCCTGCCGTCCACGGGCTCCACGTATATATATGGTGGTTTAAACCCGGTTGTAAACGATACAAGGTTTATACCCAGTGTGAGAGAGTTCTACGAGAACAACTCCGCGAGGATAGAGCTGGACACGTGCAGGGTTTACGCTGGCGTGCAAGCAACTTTCGACAGGCTTGGGTCATTCTACTACTTCAACCTGATAGTTGTATCCTTAAACCCGGTTTTATCGCCCGGCGGGGGTTTCGCCGAGGTCTACTCATCTAGCTCTACGCAAAGCTTCTTCTCCAACGTCTACAACCTCACCATAGTGTTGAAGAACCCTGCTTCACCCACCACGCTGGTCTTAGGCCCAAGGGACATCTACAGCCAGTACACAGGCGGCCCTGTTACGGTTTCACTCACAGTAATCAACGTCACGGTGGTGATACACTAGTGCCCACGCCAGTCTTCACCCACATAATCGGGTTCTCAGCGCTAATAGCCGTATTCATCGCTGTCTCCCTATACGCTTTCACAGCAGTCGACGTCATGAACAGGAGGAACATGGAGCAGGCCCTATCCGTCGTATCCAATAGTCTAGCCGGGTCGCTGAGAAACCTGATACTAGCGGGCGGAAACAACTCGCTGCTAACCCTCAACCTCCCCGTCGAAGTATACTACCGGTCGGGCTACAACGTGTACATAGGGAACGGTAGCGTCCTCGCACAGTTCTTCCCATCGCTGAGAGACCAGCCTGGGTTCGACCCAGGAGGCTTGTACGTGATAGCCTCCTCACCGGACATGAGGGTCTGGAGCCCGAGCCTAGTCTTGGGCTCCGCAGACTTGTATGGTAGAAGGATCTACGTCGCCAACGGTACATGGGTCTTAAACACCAGTAGAGTAGGCTTCGATCCTAACAACGGGTACGTTGAGGCGGGCGTCCCCTGGGTCTGCAGGGAATCCCTCTACGTCCTCGAGAGGTCTGGTTTAAACCTCTCAAACTACCTTGTGAAAGTGGTCTTCAACCCTTCAACGCTTAAATGTAGCTACGGGTTGCTGAACTTCACTCCTACACCCAGCGACATAAGGTTCGCGGACACCGATGGCAAGACGCCTCTGCCTTACTGGATTGAAAGCTGGAACTCCACTAACGCAGTGGTGTGGGTTGAAATACCGAGCCTACAGGCGAACTCGAATAAAACGATCTTCATGTACTGGGGGAGCCCGCTAGCAACCTCTAGGAGCAACCCCAATATATTCACCTTCTTCTACAACTTCAGCGGTGTCAGCGGGCCCTCAGACCTCTCACCCACATGGGGTATCCTACCGGTCAACGCAACCTCCTGGAGTATAACCTCCTTCAACCTGAGCGGTGTAGTGGGGGTAGCCGT
>JAEMPJ010000062.1:29969-32403 GCA_022759365.1 Thermogladius sp.
AACCCGGTGGGCGAGGGCTTGATCGTGGAGGGGTGGGGGGCACCCCTGACGCTCAACGACCAGGACTGGAGGCTAGCCTTATATAACATAACAGGGGGGTTGCAGTGGTTCGGCATTCAATACCAGCCGCCTGTCATAGACCCCTTCCTCAACATCTCCAACTACACGGTCATCTACGGTAACTGGAGCGTCATTTCAGCAGGTAGCGAGACATTGCTGAACGCATACAACTATAGTAATATAATGATCAGGGGATCCTCTTACTGGGCGGCGGCGATCGTCAGGTACAACCCGCCATCCAACGCCCCGCCTGGGCAGGAAAAATACCAGATCCTGTTCAAGGTTCAGGTTCAACCAGACGGTGTTCTAAGAGGCTTAATAATATCGGAGGACACCAGCTTATCCCAAAACATGTTTATAGCGGTGAACAGCTCTGGGGATAGACTCGAGCTCTGGGCTGGAGACGTAACCAACCCTAACAGCTGGACTAGACTAGACTCTCACAATGGTGCTAACACCTCATGGGTCTTCATATACGTCGACATACTAGGGCAGGGTAAGTCAAACCACGTGACCGCCAAAGTCTACGATGCGGACACGGGTGACACGCTACTATTCTACTCGGGGCAGAACAATCTCATACCCTCGGATCCAAACTACGTGGGAGGCTTCGCTCTCTCAACACAACCCATACCCTCTAACTCCCTCTACGATGACCTGGTTGCCGCGAGATACAACTACAAGGTTCAGTCAGTCAACTTAACCGCCATAACCTTCGAGGGGTTGCCCGCCAACTGGACTGTCACAATTTCAAGCGGGAATTTCACAGCTAGCGCAACTACTAACTCGAGCGGTATTGCTGTGGTGGATGTATCTACAAACCCTATACTTGGAGCAGAGGGGCCTGTCTACATAACGCTGTACGATGACCAGGGGAATTTTGTTACAACCTTCGTGATAAACAGCTTGGTCTCAGGAGGCACAGTATTCATTTTCCTACCACAGCTAACACAGCCGGATCAGCAAATTGGAGCAGCAATCCACGCTTCAGGAGTCCCAGCTACAGGTAATACACCAGTCTACACCATCGTCTTCCAGAATTCCACCCAGGGCTTCTGGGACAACACGAATGTCACGGCCAGCCAGGGGCAGCTAGTGTTGAGTGGGGTCGGATACTTCAACCAAACCGTGTTCTACGTTATCTACGATACTACAGGGTACTATAATGCGAGCGCGCCTACGTACTCATACTTCAACTCAACATACTACGGGTACATGGATACAGGTCTAATAGTGATCGGGACGGCGAACGGTTATGGTAAAGCCACGGGTGGTTCAAAGATTGTACAGACATCCGGCTTCTACTGGGTTGTGAGGGCGAGGCCCTTCACGTACCCCGAGCCCCTTGTCCAATACGGCCCCGTTGAAAGCGCATCCCCTCCACCCATGCCCCAGGTAAACTTCACTGTTGAACCCTACATCGTGTTCTCGAGCAAGCTGGCTGTTGATCTGGCTTTAATCACGACACCTTCAGGCGACTACATCGTGGTTATGGTTGTGAGAGGTGTGAGGGCGGCTTGAGGGAGATTATAGAATACATACTCGCATTCATCATCATCGCCTCGATTATACCAGTCTACAACATTATGGTGAACATCTACTATAGACCGACCGTGAGATACCCCCAGGCAAACGTGGTTGAAGTCTACGCTAACGCGGTTGCACAGGCTTTGAACAAGGCTTTCAGCAGGGGAAACCTCACACCCGAGATACCTGAACTCTACCAGGGGATCCTCAGCGACATTGCCTCTCTGGTGGGGCAGACAGTTTTCAATATGTACGGGTTCAACGCGACAGTCTACTCGGCTATTACAAGCGTGAATGTGACGGGTAACAATATAGCTGTGGGCACCCTGTACAATGGGACTCTAACCCTACTCCTAGTCTACGGGGACGGTAGCTGGAGCACGATGTCAAAGAGCCAGCCGGACTCCTACGACCCCGCAACAAACTTGTTCACCTACTCCTTTACCACCACAACGACACCGAACGCTGTTGTAGCAGTCCTCGAATCCCCTACAGCGAGGTTTGTAAACTACTGGCTGAGAAACTCTTCATCAGCCGCCTACCTCTTCACTCAATCCGGCAATTTAAGGCTGGTCGTCGACAGCGGGCTTCTATCAACCTTGAAGCCGTTCAACCACCCGAACTTCTCAAGAGTCTACAATACGACCCTCTTCTACTACGCTGACAAAAACTTCGGCAACTACAATTCCACCTACTACGAGTCTTTGATCTGGGTGGTCTTCAACCATGAGGATGGCGATGTGGTGACGTTGAATCAGAGTAGCATAGGCTACTACTCGAGCGTCTCCGGAAGCTTCAACTCCACGAGCCTGGTGCTGAGGGTTTTCGCAGGGGAATCCTATGTCAC